>DJRI01000039.1:28393-45950 GCA_002440045.1 Ruminococcaceae bacterium UBA6364
TCGGGTGTTTCTTCGACGCGCCAATACTTTCGTATTGCAAGGAGAAAAACGCCCGAATATGGGGAAAATAAAGCTTTTAGGGCGACTGGGTTCGACTCTCTCAGCCTTAACCGCATAAAGCTTTTCTTCATTAAAGAAGCCTATAAAATACTTGTCGCTGTAGCTTTTGCCCGGCGGCAAAGCTTTTATATCGTCAATTATGCTTTCTTTTGTTACAAACGGCGGGTGATATTCATAATAAAGCGTGTTGCCCTTTAAAACATTATATATAATATCAACGTCGCTGAAGCCGAGCTTTCTTACAGAATAGCCGCAGCTGCTGCTTATACTTTTTAAATCCATATACTATTTAAATACAACCTCAATCGCCGCATATTGCGAGCCTGTGAAGCGCCCTTGTGACCGCCATATAAAGGAAGCGTCTGTTGCTGTCACCCGAAAAATCGCCGTCTGTATCTGCGACAATAACGCCGTCAAACTCAAGACCCTTTGTAAGCGCAAGGCTTATTACGCAAGCGCCCTCGCCCGTACTGCCCGAATTTGAACTGCAAAGCGACAGCGCGGGAAAGTCTTTCTTTAATTCGCGGAATATCCGCTCTGCCTTTTTGCTTGTTTTTGTAATAACGGCAATATTTTTGCTCTTTTTTGAAAATTCCGCAAGCGTTTTCTTTATATTTTCGGTTGCGCCGCCGCTTAAAAGCTCAACGTCTTCGCCGTCGCGCTCAAAAATGATGTAGCGCTCGTTTTCGTTTAAAAGCGAAAGCGCAAATCTGTTTATCGGCGCGGTGGAACGGTAGCTTTTGTTAAGGCTTAAAACATCGGCGCTATAAAGCTTTGCAAGCACCGACAAATCCGTTATGTTCACTTCGGGCAAAATCGCCTGATTTGAGTCGGCAAGCAAGGTATACGAAGCCTTTGGGAACATTTCTCTTATTATTTTGTGCTGAATCAAAGAAAGGTCCTGCGCCTCGTCAATAAGAATATGCTTCACCGACGGCACCTGCGCCGCCGTTCCCAAAAACTGTTTGAGCCTTACCGTGCAAACCGCGTCCTCAAACAGCAATTTGCCGCGTTTTACGGCGTCCTCGGTAAGCGTTTTAACGCACGAATCCGCACCGGTCCCGTCAACATATTTGCAAAGCGCCCTTGAATAAATCACAACGGGGTCAAAGTTAAGCGCCTTTTGTATCATTCGGGCGGCATCCTGCTTTAAAATGCGGCGGCGGAAAACAACCGCGCGGCCCGTGTCCTCGTCAATAGGCGTCTCTTTGTTGACTATGTCAAAAATTTCGGTGTAATTCTCGGTAAAAAAGTCCTCGATTTTGCCGTTTGCAAAATCAATGAGCCTTTCGCCGCGAAGAACGGGCGTTGCCGACTCGTCGCGGGAAAATCTTTCAAGAAGCTCGTCTGCGGTTATTGCCGTTTTATCAAGAAATTCAACGTCTTTAAACTCGGGCACAAAGCTGTCAGCGGCATCTTTTAAGGCTCTCCAAAAATCTTCGCAGAATTTAAGACTGACGCTCTTTCTTCGGTCGGTATTGCCGGAAATAAGCTCGTCCGCAAGCTCATAATAGTCGCCGCACGAATACGTCGGCAGTTCCGCCGAAAAAATCGAATAAAAGCTTGAATAATTTATCGGCATTTCGCCGAGCTCGGGGATTATATCCGCAACATAGCTTGAAAAAATGTCGTTATTTGAAAACATTACGGTTTCGGCTGACGAAAGCTCTTTGCGGTTTCTGTAAAGAAGGTAGGCAAGCCTGTGAAAGCCGACGCTTGTTTTGCCGCTTCCAGCGGCGCCCTTTACAAGCAGATTTTTGCTTTCGCTGTAGCGAATCGCCTTGTTTTGCTCGCGCTGAATGCTGTTAACGATTACCTTTAATCCGCCGTCGCCCGACTGCGTACTTAAAACGTCGCGCAGAATGTCGTCGTTGATTTTAAGGTCGCTGTCAACGTAATATTTAAGCTCACCGTCTTTGAATTTAAACTGCCGTTTTAACGAGAGGTCGCCCTCGATTTTGCCCGCCGGCGCTTCAAAGGACGCCCTGCCCTCAAAATCCTCATAAAAAAGCGAAGCCACAGGCGCGCGCCAGTCGCACACAAGCGCGTCGTACGTTTCGGGGTCCTGAAGCGTTTTAAGCCCGATATAAACGGTGCGCTTTTTCTTTGTTTTGTCGGGCGTAAAGTCAATACGGGCAAAATACGGCTCTTTTATGAGTTTTTTATAAAACCGAATGTCGTTTTTTGCCTCTTCTGCGCGAAGCATTTCGTTTTGCATTTCATAATGAAGCTCTGTAAGCTCCATTCCCGAATACATACCGCCGTTGGGGTTATCCTCGTTGAATTTTTCGCCCTGCTCTTTAACAAGCTTAAAGCAGCTGTCGGCAAACTCCGAAAGCCGCGCGCTGTCTTTTTCTATGAAGCTTTTGACCGTTTCAAAGTATTCTTTTTCAAAAACCATCTCTTTTTCCGCCATATGTATTTCCCCTTTTCCTTTTCAATGCGCCTGTTTTTTACAATTCTCAGCCGACGAGAAACCACAAAAAACATTGGCAGGTCGGCTTCACTTGAAGCCCTTTGTAAGAAAAAGCCCGCCGCAAAGGACGGGCTGTTTATTAAAATATATCAGTTGCGCCTTCCGGGCTTTCTGTCGCGGTTAAAACCTCTGTGGTCTTTGCGCGGTCTGTCGTCGCTTATGTCGTTTTCGGGAACAAGACCCTCAACCTCTATAAGTGCGTCTCTTCTTGAAAGATTAAGTCTGCCCTGGTCATCAATCTCGGTAACTTTAACGATTACTTCGTCGCCGACGTTTACGCAATCTTCAACCTTGTCAACCCTTTTCACGTCAAGCTTGCTGATGTGAACAAGGCCCTCTTTGCCGGGAGCGATTTCAACAAATGCGCCGAAGGACATAAGTCTTGTTACAACGCCCTTATAAATAGCGCCTATTTCGGGGTCGTTTGCGATTGTGTTAACTATATCGAGCGCTCTGTTTGCATCGTCAATGTCAATAGCGGTAATATAAACCGTTCCGTCCTCTTCAACGTCGATTTTGCAGTTGCACTCGGCACAGATTTTCTGAATAACCTTGCCCTGTTTGCCGATAACGTCGCCGATTTTATCAACATCAATCTTTGTGGAAAGAAGCTTGGGAGCATATTTTGAAAGCTCTTTTCTCGGCTCTGCAATGCAGGGTGCCATAACCTCGTCAAGGATATAGCAGCGTGCTTTATAAGTCTTTTCAAAGGCTTCTTTGATTATTGCGGGTGTAAGGCCGTGAACCTTGAGGTCCATCTGGATTGCGGTTATACCCTTTTTGGTGCCTGCAACCTTAAAGTCCATATCGCCGAAGAAGTCTTCAAGACCCTGAATATCTACCATTGTGATAAAACGGTCGCCCTCGCTTACAAGTCCGCAGGAAATACCAGCAACGGGAGCTTTTATCGGAACGCCCGCCGCCATAAGCGAAAGGGTTGAGCCGCAAACGGAGCCCTGTGAAGTTGAGCCGTTTGAAGAAAGAACCTCGGATACAACACGGATTGTATAGGGGAACTCTTCAATTGAGGGGATAACGGGAAGAAGTGCGCGTTCTGCAAGTGCGCCGTGACCGATTTCACGTCTGCCGGGTCCTCTTGAAGGCTTTGTTTCGCCGACCGAATATGAGGGGAAGTTGTAGTGATGGATATATCTCTTTTCTTCCTCTTCGTCGATACCGTCAAGAAGCTGAGCGTCTCTTGCGGTGCCGAGAGTGGTAACCGAAAGCACCTGAGTCTGTCCTCTTGTGAACATACCGGAGCCATGAACTCTTGAAAGAAGGTCTATCTGTGCGTTAAGAGGACGGATTTCATCAAGTCCTCTGCCGTCTACACGCTTGCCCTCGTCAAGAAGCCAGCGGCGAACGATGTATTTTTGTAATTTGTAAAGGCAGTCGTCAATTTTTACGGCTTCCTCGGGGAATTTTTCGTCAAGCTCTTCGTGAACTCTGTCATAAACAGGTCTGAGTCTTTCGTCACGGATTCGCTTGTCGTCTGTATCAAGCGCCGCTTTAACGTCGTCGATAGCAAGCTCTTTAACCGCGTTATAAAGCTCCTCGGAGGGGTCGTTTGACTCAAAGGGAATTTTCTCTTTGCCTATTTCTTTTGCAATGCCCTTGATAAATTCGACAATCTTTTTGTTTTCCTCGTGGGCAAACATAATTCCGTCGAACATAACTTCGTTTGAAACCTCGTTTGCGCCCGCTTCTATCATGGCGACAAGACTGTCGGTAGAAGCAACCGTAACGGTCATTTCTGTTTTTGCGCGCTCTTCAAGAGTGGGGTTTATAACGTATTTGCCGTCAACAAGTCCCAACGAAACGCTTGAAACGGGGCCGTCCCACGGAATTTCGGAGATTGCGAGAGCGGTTGAAACGCCCCACATAGCCGCAATTTCGGGCGAGCAGTCGGGGTCAACCGACATAACCGTTGCAACAACGGAAACATCGTTTCTCATATCCTTCGGGAAAAGGGGACGAATGGGTCTGTCGATAACGCGTGAAGCAAGAACAGCCTTTTCGGAAGCCTTGCCCTCGCGTCTTTGGAAAGAGCCGGGGATTTTGCCTACTGAATAAAGCTTTTCTTCAAAATCGACCGAAAGCGGGAAAAAGTCCACGCCCTCACGCGGTTTGTCGGACATTGTGGCGGTGCAAAGCACGTTTGTTTCGCCGTAGCGGACAAGAACGGCGCCGTTTGCAAGCTGAGCCATTTTGCCCGTCTCTATAGAGAGCTTTCTGCCGGCGACTTCTGTTTCAAAAACTTTAAAATCTTCAAACATTTTTTACCTCTTTCTTCCGCTCAATCGGTTTAGCAACAAAGAAAGGGGCGCACTTTTTGTGCCGCTTTCTTTATCGCTAAAACCAAATATACGCGGATATTTTTTTGTTTTTTTAATTGTTTTTGCTGTTTTAAAAGACTGCGAACGGGGCAAACGAAAGACCGTTTGCCCCGATTTTTGCAATTATTTACGAAGGCCGAGACGCGCAACGATTGCACGGTAACGCTCGATGTCGTTCTTCTGGAGGTATGCGAGAAGGTTTCTTCTGTGACCTACCATTTTAAGAAGACCGCGGCGTGAATGATGGTCCTTCTTGTTGACTTTGAGATGCTCGTTAAGGTCGTTGATTCTCTTAGTGAGAACAGCAATCTGAACCTCGGGTGAACCTGTGTCGCCCTCGTGCGTTGCATACTCTTTGATAATTGCCTGTTTTTCAGCCTGTGTCATAATATCACCTCATAAAATATTTACCAAACGGCTCAGACCGGGGCAGGTGACATGCGCTGAAAAAAGCGCTTACTCCCCAACCCGTGCCGAAAGGACAATTTAGTATATCACAAAGCTCCCGTTTTGTAAAGAGTTTTGTTTTTACCTTTGGTTTTGCCGATTATTCGTCATCGTCGCCGCAGCAGTCGCAGTCGCCGTCGCAATCGTCATAGTCGATGTCAAGCTCAAGCTTCTCGCCGCAAGCGGGGCACTCGATATAATCTTCGTCAAACATACTTTCGTCAAGATAAATCTTTTCGCCGCAAGAGGGGCACTCAACCTCGTATGTTTCGTCATCGTCGCAGCAGCAGCAATCGTCGTCGTCAAGGTCGTAAACAACTTCTTCAACGTCCGAAAGAGCCTCGTCAACTTCTTCTATGTAGTCCTCGGCGTCTGCAAGGTCTTCGTCAATCTCGTTGATTGTGAGAGCCATTTCTTCAAGAACGTCAAGAGCGGCTTCAAAAAGCTTTGTTTCTTTTGCGTCCTTGTCAAGGTCAAGACCTTCTGCGAGTCCTTTAAGGTAAGCAACCTTTTCTGTAAGAGTCATTGATATATCCTCCTTAAATTTAATTCGGGCAGCCGCCGAAGCGGCGCTTTGTTTATATCCGAAAGAGCTTATGCTCTTGAAAGATATTCGCCTGTTCTTGTGTCGATGTTGATAGCTTCGCCCTCGTCAATGAAAAGCGGAACTTTGATTTCGGCGCCTGTTTCAAGCGTTGCGGGCTTTGTTGCGTTTGTTGCGGTGTCGCCTTTAAAGCCGGGGTCGGTCTTTGTAACGGTAAGAGTTACGAACGTGGGCGGCTCAACACCGAAAACGCTGCCCTTGTAAGAAAGAATTTTGCAGACCATATTCTCTTTAACGAACTTGAAGTTGTCGCCGAGGTTATGGGCGTCAACGGGAACCATATCGTAGGTTTCGGGGTCCATAAAGTAGTAAAGGCCGCCGTCCTCGTAAGAATATTCCATATCCTTTCTCTCAATGAAAGCCGTGGGGAACTTGTCTGTGGGGCTGAAAGTTTTTTCAACAACGCTGCCGTTTATAACGTCGCGGATTTTTGTGCGGACAAATGCCGCGCCCTTGCCGGGTTTAACATGCTGAAATTCAATGATGGAATATACTTTCCCATCCATCTCAAAGGTTACTCCGTTTCTGAAATCACCTGCTGATACCATAAATAATCCTCCGAAAATTTTAATTTACATTCTAACATTGTAATTCTATACTAATTCGGCGCTCTTTTCAAGTATTTTTTGAAAATTTACCGCCTAAAACGTCCGATTATTCGCCTTTAAGCTCAATTCCGAGGTCGTCAAGCTGAACTTTGTCAACTGCGGCGGGGCACTCGGTCATAGGCTCGGACGCATTCTGAACCTTCGGGAAGGCAATAACGTCGCGAAGAGAGTCGGCCTTAATAAGCTGCATTACAAGTCTGTCAAGGCCTATGCCCATGCCGCCGTGCGGGGGCGGACCGAACTTGAACGCGTCAAGCAGATAGCCGAATTTGCTGTAGGCTTCTTCGTCGGAAAGTCCGAGTAAAGTGAAAATTCTGCTTTGAAGCTCGGGGTCGGTTATACGGATTGAACCGGAAGAAAGCTCGATTCCGTTAAGAACAAGGTCATATGCCTTTGCTCTTACAGAAGCCTTGTCTGTTTCAAGATAAGGCAGGCACTCGTCAAGCGGAGCGGTAAAGGGGTGATGCATTGCGACGAAGGTCTTTGTTTCTTCGTCCCAATCAAAGAACGGGAACTCGACTATCCACAAAAGCTCATAGCCGTCGCCGATTATTCCGAGGCGCTTGCCCGACTCCGAGCGAAGCGCGCCGAGAGTTGTAAGCACGGTGCTGTTTTTTGTATCTGCGATTATCATTACAACGTCGCCCTTTTCGGCGCCCGCTCTTTCAAGAATCGCTTTCATTTCGTCCTCGCTCATAAACTTTGCAAACGATGATGAAATGCCGTCGTCCGTAAGACGAATCCACGCAAGGCCCTTTGCGCCGATGCCCTTTGCGTGCTCGGTAAGCTTGTCAAGCTCTTTTCTTGTAAACGTGCCAACGGCATTTTTTGCGGTTATTCCGCGAACGGAGCCGCCGCCCGCGATTGCCGATGAAAATACCGAGAAGCCGCAGTCTTTCACAATATCGCTCAAATCGAAAATTTCCATTCCGAAGCGAAGGTCGGGCTTATCGGAGCCGTATTTTTCCATGGCGTCTTTATATGTGAGCCTTCTTAAAGGAAGCTTTATATCTATTCCGAGAGCGTCTTTAAACACTCTTGCGATAAAGCCCTCGCCTACTTTAAGAACGTCCTCCATATCGACAAACGACATTTCAAGGTCTATCTGTGTAAATTCGGGCTGTCTGTCGGCTCTTAAATCCTCGTCTCTGAAGCAGCGCGCAATTTGCATATAGCGGTCAAAGCCAGCAACCATCGAAAGCTGTTTATAAAGCTGGGGCGACTGCGGAAGCGCATAGAAGCTGCCGTTGTGAAGGCGGCTGGGAACAAGAAAGTCCCTTGCGCCCTCGGGGGTGGAGCGTATTAACATGGGCGTTTCTATTTCGATAAAGCCGTTTTCGTCAAAATAGTCGCGCGCTATTTTTGTAACCTTGTGGCGGAAAAGAATGTTTTTCTGAAGGTCGGGGCGGCGAAGGTCAAGATAACGGTATTTGAGCCTTGTAAGCTCCGAGGTGCTGCAGTTTTCAACAATGTCAAACGGCGGCGTTTCGCTCTTTGAGAGTATGCGAAGCTCGCTTACCTCAACCTCGATGTTGCCCGTGGGAATTTCGCTGTTTTTTGAAGAACGCTCGCGCACAACGCCCTTTGCCGCGATAACAAACTCGCTTCTGACAGAAAACGCCTTTTTAAACACGTCTTCGGGGGTAGAGTCGCCGAAAGCAAGCTGAACAATGCCCGTTCTGTCGCGCAAGTCAATGAATATAAGAGAACCCAAGTCGCGCTGTTTTGCCGCCCAGCCGCAAACCGCAACCTCTCTGCCTATGTCGGCGTCTCTTAACGTGCCGCAATAGTCGGTTCTTTTAAATCCTGCCAAATTATCCATTATATACACCCTTTCTCGATGGGGAAATTTATTTGATATTTACCTTGTTTTTAATGATATAGGTTATGGGGAAGTGAAGCGCTATACCGACAGCCGCTCTTAAAACCGTGCCGAAAAGCCCGACCTTTAAAGCCGCGCCGCCGGCGCTGTAAATATCGTTTGTAAACAAAAGCTCCGCGTCGGTTATTACCACGCCGAAATTCCAAAGTCCGCCGATTTTTACCGTCAGCGAATGAAGAACGCCGAGGAAAAGGAAGAACATTATAACAGCGCCGAAATTGCCGAGCTTTGACAGCGGTGAAACGTGCGAAAGCGAAATTGCAAGATAAAGGCACTGAACCGAAAGAAGAATTACCGCGATAAACGATATGCACATAACGACGAGCGCCACAAGAATCGAAAATACCGAGGGGATTCCGAAAAGCGAAAGCAATGTGTCTGCAGATGCGGCTATTTCTTCACCGAGAACCGACCTTATTCTGCTGACGCAAAGGAAAATAGAGCCGATTAAAAGCCCGTATGAAACGAATATCCAAATAAGCCCCGAAAGCGTTTTGGAACGGACAAGCGCACCTGTTTTTACGGGGAGCGAAAGCGTAAGATAGCCCGCCCTGCCGAAAAGCGTGTTTGAGAACATAACGGCAACCGTTATGAGCGTTACAAGGCTCGTAAACGCAAGAATGAGTATTACAAGAAGGCTGCAAAGCACAACAACCATGTCTTTTTTTGAAAAAAGAGCAAAACCCTCTGCCACGGCGGCAACTATAAACGCGCAAAGATATATTGTCGAAACAAAATGCCACTGCGCTTTGAGGTCATTTTTTAAAAGCTTACCAAACATTGCGGAAAACCTCCTTGAAAACATCTTCTATGGTTTTGCCGCCCGCCGTAAGAGTCTCTACGCTTTCGTTTAAAAGCACCTTGCCGCCGCCGATAAACAGCGCGTGAGTAAACACTGATTGCAGGTCGTTTATTAAATGCGTTGACATAATGACGGTTGATTTTTCGGCATAGTTCGCCATAATAAAATCAAGAATCGACTGCCTTGTTGCGGGGTCAACGCCGCCCATTGGCTCGTCGAGCATATAAAGGCGCGCGTTGCGCGACATAACAAGCGACAAAAGGAGCTTTTCCTGCATACCCTTTGACATTGTTTTTGACTTTTGCTTCAAAGGAAGCCCGAAGCGCTTTATCATTTCAAGCGCCTTGTTTTTGTCAAAGTCGCCGAAAAAGTCGGCAAAATAGTCAACCGCGTCGATATTTCTCATCCAATCGTGAACAAAGGTCTGTTCGGGAAGATAGGCGCAAAACGCCTTTGTTTCTTCACCGGGGGTTTTGCCGTCAATAAGAACGCTGCCCTTGTAATCGTGAATAAGTCCCGACATTATTTTTAAAAGCGTTGTTTTTCCACAGCCGTTCGGGCCGAAAAGACCGACAGTTTCGCCCTCTGGGAGCGAAAAAGTAAGCCCGTCAAGCACGAGATGGTCGCCGTATGATTTTGAAAGTCCGCTTACCTGTATAAGGTTACTTTCCATAAGTGCCTCCGTTTAAGGGCGGTAAAGCCCGTCCGTATTTATACAGAACATACTGAATTAATTATGTATTTTACACCCGTGCATATAATTAGTCAAGGAAAAAACTGTGAACACTTCCGCATTATTGTAAACAATGTCTTAACACATCAATCAAGCGTTTGGCTGTTATCGACAATTCGTACCGCTTTGATTTATGCGTTTTTCACAAGAGTTTTTTACAGCGCCGAAAATTCTTGCCCAAAGGCTTTTTAAATGATATACTTTTTTTGCGGCAAACTTCACGGGAGGATTATTTAATGAAAGTAACATTTATGGGTGCGGGCAGCACCGTATTCGCAAAAAACGTTTTGGGCGATATAATGCTTACGCCGGCTTTGAGAGAGTGCGAAATCGCGCTTTACGACATCGACGGCGAAAGGCTTGAAGAATCGTATCTTATGGTAACGGCTCTTAACAGAAACATCAACGAAAACAGGGCGTCCGTCAAAAAATATCTCGGCGTGCCCGAAAGAAAAGACGCGTTAAGAAACGCCGATTTTGTCGTGAACGCCATTCAGGTCGGGCTTTATGACCCCTGCACCATAATAGATTTTGAGGTCCCCAAAAAATACGGCCTTCGCCAGACAATCGCCGACTCAAACGGCATAGGCGGCATTTTCAGAGCGCTCAGAACAATTCCCGTTTTAAAGGATTTCACGGACGATATGCACGAGGTCTGCCCCGACGCATATTTCCTTAACTACACAAACCCCATGGCGCAGCTTGCAGGCTGGCTCGGAAGATATTCGGGCATTAAGTCGGTCGGTCTTTGCCATTCGGTTCAGACCTGCTCAAGAGACCTTCTTAAAAAGCTCGAAATAGAGCACTCGGAGCCGCTTCGCGAAACGATTGCCGGCATAAACCACATGGGCTGGCTTTTGGAGCTTTGCGACGCCGACGGCAAGGACCTTTATCCCGAAATAAGAAAGCGCGCGGCGGCGATTCTCGAAAGCGGAAAAACCGACTGCAACGACCTTGTAAGATTTGAATACATCAGGCGTTTCGGCTATTACTGCACAGAGTCAAGCGAGCACAACGCCGAATACAACAACTTTTTCATAAAATCAAAATACCCGGAGCTTATCGAAAGATACAACATTCCGCTTGACGAATATCCGAGGCGCTGTATAGCACAGATTGAACGCTGGAAGGGCGAAAAAGAAAATTATATTCACGACAAGGTTTCGCACGAAAGAACAAAAGAATACGCCTCGTATATTATGGAGGCGATAGTGACCGACAACCCCTATAAAATCGGCGGAAACGTAATAAACCGCGGGCTTATTCCGAACCTCCCCGACGACGCGTGCGTAGAAGTCGCCTGCCTTGTAAATAAAAACGGCATTCAGCCCTGCCGCCAGGAGCCGCTGCCCCTCGCGCTTGCCGCAATGAACAACCTTATGATTAACGTTCACCTTCTTACAATAGAAGCGGCTGTAACGCAGAAAAAAGAGTGCATCTACAGGGCGGCAATGCTTGACCCGCACACTTCTTCGGAGCTTTCGATTGACGAAATAATTCACCTTTGCGACGACCTTATAGAAGCCCACGGCGACTATCTTCCGAAGTACAACTGATAAAAAATCATATATAAACCAAAGCCGCGGAGCTGTAAGAATGTTTTACAGCTCCGCGCTATTTTTAAAGCTCGTTTTTAAATTTAGGGATAATATATTTTGTAACGGTAAAAAACATTGTTTTCGACTCGATTGACGAATACTCGTTGAGCTTTGCGTCTTTTGACGCGCACTTTGAATTAAGGCTTTTATCAACCGTATAAATTGCCTTTAGCGTGTTTTCATCCCTTATAAGCTTTCCGTTTTCGTCTTTTGTTCCGTCAAACTCCATAACCATATTGCCGTCTGCGTCGGGAATTGTATAAACCGCCGCAAGAAGGCTTTTGTCAAGGTTATATTTTGAAGCGACAGCCGAAATATATTTGTTGTCGGGGTCGTCGGAAAAGACAGACTCGCCCGTTCTTGTGTATTTTGACGAGGTGCTTTCTTCTTTCGCCGTTTCTTTTTCGGTTGGGGCGGCGCTTTGTGAGGGCGCCGTTTTTTCCGTGGAAGGCTCTTTTTTTATTTCCGTTGTCGGCGGCAATGTTTCAAAAAACTCTTCCGTTTCAAAAAAGACATCGCTTTGCTGTGCCGTCGGTGCGGCGGTTGTCGATTCGTCTCCCGAAGGCTTTTTTGTACAGCCGAAAAAGCAGCCTGCAAAAAGCGGCAATAATATAATGAGAGCGCCCATTCTGTTTTTTCTTTTCATAATAATCGCCTTTTTTAATATTTAAAAGTAACGGCGCGGAAAATCCGCGCCGTTATTAATTCGGATTAATTAATTATTTGAACATTCCGCCGAAGAACGAAACGATGGTGTCAACAGCCGCGCTTACGTCATACTCCGTAAGGAAGCCTGCAATCGTCTCTGTAATTCCGTCAAGGTCTACATCCGAAAAAAGGTTTGCAAGAATCTCAAGAATAGCTGCCATAATTTTCGCCTCCTAAAAAAGATTTATCCAAAGAAAATATATCACACACCGCCGCGTTTTGTCAACGGTTTTGCGTGTTGTTTTAAAAAATTTACATTCACATTGACTCGGGCGCGCTGACTTTGAGCATTGAAAGCACGTTTTTCATAACCGTTTTTGTGCATTTGCAAAGGAATATGCGCGCCTGCATAAGCTGTTCGTCCTCGCACATAACGCGCTGAGCGTTATAAAAACGGTGGAATTTTGCGGCAAGCTCAACCGCGTAATGCGTAATCTTTGCCGGGTCATATGTTTTTGCGGCAAGAATTATTGTGCCGGGAAGCGACGAAATGTGCATAATAAGATCTTTTTCTTCTTCCGACGAAAGCTTCATAAGCTCGCTTCTTTCGGGCGTTCTCGGACTTATGCCGTCGTTTTCGAGCTTTCTTAAAATACTGCAAATTCTTGCGTGCGCATATTGGCAGTAATAAACGGGGTTCTGGCTCGACTGCTCAACCGCAAGACCGAGGTCAAAATCCATTGCACTGCCCGCCTCGCGCATATTGAAAAGAAAACGCACAGCGTCTATCGGCACTTCGTCAAGAAGGTCAACAAGCGTTACCGACTTGCCCGTTCTTTTTGACATTCTTACGGCTTCGCCGTTTTTCATAAGATTTACAAGCTGCATAAGAACAACGTCAAGCCTTGAAGAGTCGATTCCGACAGCCTCCATAGCGCCTTTCATACGCGCAATGTGACCGTGATGGTCTGCGCCCCAAACGTCGATTGCCTTATAAAAGCCGCGTTTTTTTAGCTTGTTGCGGTGATAGGCTATATCTGCGGCAAAATATGTGGGGTTGCCGTTTTGGCGTATAAGCACGTCGTCTTTAAGCTCAAGCTTTTCTATATCTTCGTCAGACTTGCCCTCGCGCTTTAAAATGCGCGTCTGAACCTCTTTGTTTTTGTACCAAAGCGCGCCGTCCTTTTCATAGGTACAGCCGTTTTTCTTAAGAAGCTCTATAGTCTCGTTAAGCTCGCCGTCGTTATGAAGAACGGATTCGTTGAACCAAAGGTCATAGTCGATTCTGTATTTTGCCATAGCCGCTTTCATTGTTGCGATATTTTTCGGAAGCGCAAAGTCAACAAGGGCTTTTCTTCTTTCCTCTTCGCTTTTTTCAATGTAGCTGTCGCCGTATTCTTTATAAAACTCTGCGGCGCGCTCTTTTATATCGTCGCCGTGATAGCTGTCCTCGGGAAGCTCGCATGAATTTTCGCCTAAACAAAGCTGTTTGTAACGAATATCAAGCGAAAGCGCAAATTTGTCAATCTGATTGCCCGCGTCGTTTATATAAAACTCTCTTGAAACGTCATAGCCCGCCCACTGAAGCACCGCCGCAAGGCAGTCGCCGAGAGCGCCGCCGCGCGCGTTGCCCATATGCATGGGGCCCGTGGGGTTTGCCGAAACAAATTCGACGTTTATTCTTTTGTTTTCGCCGAAAGTGCTCCTTCCGAAGCTTTCGCCCTGCGCGTCGGTTTCAAGAAGCGCGTCGGCATAAAACGCAGGCGTTAAAAAGAAATTGAGAAAGCCCGCGCCCGCCGCCTCGCACTTTGAAAAATATTCGCCGTCAAGGTCTATTTTTTCGACTATTGCGTCGGCAATTTTTCTCGGCGGCATACGAAGCGCCCTTGAAAGCATAAACGCCGCGTTTGCCGAATAATCGCCGTTCTTTTTGTCGGCGGGAGTTTCGATTTTAAATTCGGGAAGCTCTGCATTGCTAAACGTTCCCGCCGCAATATTTGCGTTTACGGCGGCTTTTACGGCTTCGACTATTTTAGCCTCTGCCGACGAAATTGTTTCAGACATTCTTTTCACCCTTATAAAATATTTTCGACTCTTATTTTAACCGTATTTTCCGAAACAACGCTTGTGTTGCAGTCAACGGTATATTTTAAATCTATCTGCCCGTCGCGCTCGGAAAAACAGGCGTTAACATCGCTTGCAAAAACGCCCATCATAAAACTGCCGTAGGGCGTGTCGTAAAGGCAGTTGTGACGTTTGCCCTTTTCAATTGAAAGCACCGACGTATATTCGCCCTCGCGCGAAAGCGTAACAAAATCGGGCGTACTCACGGTTATTTCGTTTTTCACATCTTTGAGGTCGCCGCTCGGCTCGTCATAAAAAATCTTTATGCCGTCGGGCGTTTTTTCGAGCCTGCCCTCGGTCATATATTCAAGCGTTTCGGGCTGTTCATCCTCATAAATCTGCGTTGTGAGCAGTTTTATTACAACGTTGTTTTTCATTTTCTCTCCAAAGCAAATCCTATGAGCCTGTCAACAAGCTCGCCGTAGCTTATACCGCTTTTCATAAAGAGCTTTGAATACATACTGATTGAAGTAAACCCGGGAAGTGTGTTAAGCTCGTTAATGCACACGGTGCCGTCGGGCTTCATAAAGAAATCGACCCGTGAAAGGCCCGTGCAGCCCATTGTTCTGTAGGCTTTTATTGCGGTAGTTCTGATTTTTTCTTCCTCTTCTTTTGTAAGGGGCGCGGGTATTGCAAGCTTTGTTGTGCCGTCTATATATTTTGCGTCATAGTCGTAAAACTCGGCCTCGGGCAAAATTTCACCCACGCACGAAGCCACTGGCTCGTCGTTGCCCATAACGGCGCATTCAAGCTCTCTGCCGACAACGGTTTCTTCAAGCACCGCTTTTTTGTCGTTTAAAAATGCAAGCTCCAACGCTTTTTTAAGCTCTTCTTCGTTTCCCGCCTTTGTAATTCCGACAGAGGAGCCTGCGTTTGCGGGCTTTACAAATATCGGGAACGAAAGCTTTTTAATTATCGAAGAAAGGTCAACTCTGCCGTTTTTATATTCATACTCCGAAAAAGCCGCCCATTTTGCCTGGGGAATACCCGCAATGTCGCACATGGTGTTTGTAACGGCTTTGTCCATACACATTGAAGAAGCCGCAACGCCGCAGCCGACATACGGAATGCCCGCAAGCTCAAAAATGCCCTGAACGGTTCCGTCCTCGCCGTTTTTGCCGTGAAGCACGGGGAAAACAACGTCAATGTGAATTTTTTCATATTTGCCGTCTTTTAAAACAATAAGCGCTTTGTCGGCTCTGTCGGGTGAAAGCACGGCGGGTGTAACGTTTTTTTCGCACCACGAGCCGTCTTCGACGGACTCTGTGTCGCCGTCGTAAAAGAACCATCTGCCGTCTTTTGTTATGCCGAGCTTTATAACGTTATATTTTTCGGGAATATTTCTTAAAACCGACGCCGCAGACTGAAGCGAAACCTCATACTCGCTTGAGCAGCCGCCGAACATTACAAGTAAATTCATTAAACTATCACCTTACAAAAAAATGTATATACAGTCTTATAAATGATACCATATATAATTAATTAATTCAATCACAAAATAGTATGATATTTTATCAATACTATTTACCTTTTTAGATAAAAATGCTATAATACCCTTGCGCCGAAATGCGCGATATTATAATAAAGGACTGTTTTTATGGAGCTTTCTCAGATATTGACATATGTTGACCACACTCTTTTAAAACCCGAAGCAACTTTAGGCGACATCAAGGCAATTTGCGACGACGCCATGCGCTTTAATACCGCAAGCGTATGCATTCCCCCGTCATACGTCAAGGCGTGCGCGGACTACTGCGGCGGCAAAATGAAAATCTGCACCGTAATAGGCTTCCCAAACGGCTACAACACCACCGCCGTCAAGGTTTTTGAAACCGAGGACGCAATTAAAAACGGCGCCGACGAAATTGATATGGTTATAAATATAGGTATGTTAAAAGACCGCCGCTATGACGACGTTTTAAACGAAATCAAAGCCGTAAAAAAAGCCTGCGGCGACAAAATTTTAAAGGTCATCATAGAAACCTGCCTTCTTACGGACGACGAAAAGATTAAAATGTGCGAAATTGTAACCGAGGCCGGCGCCGATTTTATAAAAACCTCCACGGGTTTCAGCACGGCGGGCGCAACGTTTGCCGATATTGAGCTTTTTTCAAAGCACATCGGCAAAAACGTTAAAATGAAAGCCGCCGGCGGCATTAAGTCGCTTGACGACGCAGAAAAATTCATTTCGCTCGGCGCCGAAAGGCTCGGCACTTCAAGAATAGTTGCCCTTGCAAAAAATGCAGAGCCGAAAGAGAATTATTAAAACAGCAATAACAAAATTATTGGCACAAAGTCAAAAAACACATCAAAGCGCCGTCGGGAAACCCGACGGCGCAATATATTTATCAAGCGGTTTTTATTAAATTAATTATCCGTCAATTTCGGGAATTAAAACGCCGTAGCCCTCTTCATTGCGTTTGTAGACAACATTGACCTTGCCAGTTTCGGCATTTAAGAACATATAGAACCTGTGCCCGAGCATATTCATCTGCAAAATCGCCTCGTCAAGCGATTGCGGCTTAACGGCAACGGTTTTTTCACGCACAACGTCAAACTCTGTTTCTTCAACAACAGGCTCCGGCGCGATAAAATCGTCAAGCACACCCGATTTGATTCGTTTTTCAAGACGGGTTTTGTTCTTTCTTATTTGCCTTATTAGCGAGTCAACGCATTTGTCAAGGGCATCGTTCATATCCTCCGCGCGCTCCTCCGCACGGAAAATCATACCGCTTTTGGTGACTGTCACCTCCACAACCTTTGAGTTTTTCTCAACAGTCGCCGTTACCTTTGCGGCGGCGTCCTCACCGAAGAGCTTTTCAACTTTGGAAAGGCGTTTTTCGGCACGGTTGCGAAAATCTTCGCGGGGGGTACATTTGCGGCCAACGATTGTAATGTTCATAAAAACATCCCTTTCTTAAGGAAAGAGCGAAAATATGAAACCCGGGAATAAAGCACTGTAAAAACTGTAAAATCTTCGTCCGTTTTCAGGGCGGATTCGATTTTCGGCATTAACAACAGCTGCCTTTACCAGCCTTCATTTCTTTCGGCTCTGCCCTTTTTCTAAGTCAATAGTAACATCAAAACAGCCGATTGTCAATAGTTTTTGTTAATATTCACCAAATATTCACGTTTTGTATTATTCTCGTTAATAAAAGCCGCTAGCGCGCGGCAGAGCCGCTTGAGCTGTTAGCCGTTAGCCCTTAGCTGTTAGCGTGCGGCTAAACTATACCCATAAA
>DJRI01000180.1:0-2275 GCA_002440045.1 Ruminococcaceae bacterium UBA6364
TGCAGCCGATTTCTTTATAATCGGCAAGAACGCCCTCGGGGTCTTTTAACATATCGTAATAAGGAACGTGAGCCGAAACCGGTTCAAGCCCGAGATTTGAAAGCGCGTTTTTTACATCCTCTGCCTTTTCTCCGAAAAGACCCGCAAATTCAACGCCGTCATAACCCATATCTCTAACTTTTTTCAAAGTGCCGTAAAAATCGTTTTCCATGTCGCCGCGAACGGAATAAAGCTGTAATGCTGTGGGAAAGCCCATAAATAACACTCCTAATAATTTTTTACAAAATATATTTTATACTCTTTTTAAAGTTTTTGCAATACGTCAAACGATTTTTTCTTGTGAACATTGACATGCTTTTTAATAGGTTGTATATTTATATATATCGACAGAAAAGAGGTTTTGTCCTATGAAATATATAGTTGTTCTCTGCGACGGAATGGCGGATTACCCCGTAGACGCTTTGGGCGGCAAAACGCCGATGGAGGTTGCAAAAAAGCCTAACCTTGACAGGCTTGCGCGCTTCGGCGAAACGGGTCTTGTAAAAACGGTTGCCGACGGCTTAAAACCCGGCAGCGACGTTGCAAATATGAGCGTTATGGGCTACGACCCGAAAACGTGCTACACCGGGCGTTCGCCGCTTGAAGCAGTCAGCATAGGCGTGAATATGCTTGACACCGATATTGTTTTTCGCTGCAACCTTGTAACGCTTTCGGATGAAGAAAACTACTCTGACAAAACAATGGCAGATTACAGCGGCGGCGATATTTCGACAGAAGAAGCACACGAGCTTATAAAAGCCGTTGAAGAGCGCTTCGGAAACGATGCTTTCAAATTCTACGGCGGCGTTTCTTACAGGCACTGCCTTGTGTGGCACGGCGGCACGCTCGACCTCGGAAAGATGACTCCCCCGCACGATATTTCGGGAAGAGTTATAGGCGAATATCTTTCAAAAAGCGAAAATGCAAAGCCGCTTATTGAAATGATGAAAGAAAGCTTTGAGCTTTTAAACAACCACCCCGTGAACAAAAAACGCGTTGCCTTGGGCAAGCGCCCCGCAAACTCAATTTGGCTTTGGGGCGAGGGCACAAAACCGTCGCTTCCGAATTTTTATGAAAAATACGGGCTTCGCGGCGCGGTTATTTCGGCGGTTGACCTTTTAAAGGGCATAGCAAAATGCGCGGGAATGGACGCACCCGAGGTTGAAGGCGCAACGGGCTACATAGACACAAATTTTGTCGGCAAGGCAGAGTGCGCTCTTAAAGAGCTTGAAACAAAGGATTTTGTTTATATTCACATTGAAGCACCCGACGAGTGCGGCCACAGGAACGAACCCGAAAACAAGGTAAGAGCCATAGAGCTGATTGACGAAAAAATTGTCGGCACGCTTCTTTTGGAACTCAGAAAATTCGGCGAATACAAAATTATGGCGCTCCCCGACCACCCGACGCCCATAAAAACGCGCACGCACGCAAGCGACCCCGTGCCGTATCTTATATACGACAGCACAAAAGAGCATGACAGCGGCATTTTGAGCTTTACCGAAAACACCGCAAAGCTTTCGGGCAATTTTGTCGGGGTCGGCTATACCCTTATGGATAAGTTTCTTGCAAAGTAGTTGCAGATTAACACGGTAAAAACGGTTTATTCTATTGAACAAAAGCATAAAAAGCAGGACGGCGCGCACCGTCCTGCTTTTTATTGTTTTTTAAAATACGCCTTATCGCTTATGTAATACGTCCTTATAAAGCCCTTACCGGAAACAAAGGCGATTTCGCCTGTTTTTTCATCAAAAAACACATAGTCGTTATCTTCTTTTTCGCGCTTTTTAAGCGAGGTTTTTGAGGTTATAAGCCTGTTTGCCTTTTTAAGATATTCCCGCGGGCTGCCAGAATGCGTTTCGGCGCCGTGCTTTAAAAAATGCTCTCTTAAATCGTCGGCGCTTTTAAAGCGAAAGGTAAAGTCGCGCGAAACATCATCAAGTCCATCGTCGCTGAGCGAGTCTTTTTTTCGCTTTATAAAAAGCATATATAAAGCAAAGCAGAGAAGAGCTAGACCGAACAAAATATATGAATAGCCGTAAATGCCTTTTTTAAATAAAACAGAGCCGGCAACAAGGCTTACAAACGAAAACAGCATAACAAAAACGGTAAGATAAAGTCTTTTATTTTTTGTTTTTCTTTTGCGCGATTTGACTTCTTTTGATTTTTCGCGGCACGCCTTGCAGCGCTTGGGAAGCGCCAAATTGTTCTTTTCGTAAAACTCGGCTTCGCCCGC
>DJRI01000180.1:2290-4841 GCA_002440045.1 Ruminococcaceae bacterium UBA6364
TTCAAAGGTTTTTCCGCAATTGACACACGTTCTTTTCAAAATTCATCACCGAAACAATAATACAATACTTCGCCCGCGCGGTCAACACGGCTTTTAAGATTTTTGATTTTACACTTGAAAAAACTTTTTATCTGTGGTATATTAGCTCTCGTAAAAAAAGACAACTTAAATATTTGCGGATGTAGTTCAATGGCAGAACANNCGTTCGGGACGCAGAGGTCGCAAGTTCAAATCTTGTCATCCCGACCACACGCCGCGAGTCATCGCGGCGTTTTTTCTTTGCAGATGTAGTTCAATGGCAGAACATCAGCTTCCCAAGCTGAATACGCGGGTTCGATTCCCGTCATCCGCTCCAAAAATGGGCTGTAAAAAACTTTTTTACAGCCCATTTTATTTATTACTTCTTCACTGTTCACTCTTACTTCAAATAATTGTTAACGGGATTTTCACAGATAATAAGCGGATTGTTAATGATATTATTTATAACTAACCTCACTGATAATATGTCAGTCATCAATAAACATCCCGCTTTCAAATTGTGATTTGTTATTTGATTAGCTTTTCAAATGAGTTAGCGTTTAATATAGTGTTAGATATAAATTTTCCTTTATAGAAATTAGCCCAATTATTAAAAACACAGGGGGCATTTTTTGCTTTTTCTAATGTATCTATTTTTATAAAGTTTATTTTTATATTATTCTCTTTTGAATATTCGGTTAATTCTTTCACTTCATATTCTACATAAGGACATTCATTACTGTAATAAATTGTAAAGTCCTCATTATCTATTTTCATAAGTTTAGCATTTTCATTAAATTCAGGTGCTTCGTTATCATCAAATTTTAACGCTAATAATTCATAATCCCCTATGGTATCTACAGCTTTAAAACCGTAATGTTCAAAAAATTTCTTTTCCCCGATAAACGGTTTTTTCTTTTTAGAAGATAAAGTACAAATACCGCTCATACCTTTTTCTTTAGAATCATTTATTGCGTATTCTAATAATTCCTTTGCAATACCGTTGCCTTTAAAACTTCCCGCAACCCATAAGCAATAAATATATTCGTAATTTTTTCCGCTAATAGGCACCCACGCAGTTTCTATCGGCTCATATTCAATAAATACTTTTCCTCTGGTATTTAATTTTCTGAAAATATGACCGTCTTCTAATTTACTTTTTATCCATTCTTTTTTACTGTTGACACCTATTTGATGTTTTTTATCTCCGATTGCACAGCAGATATGTTCATCATCAATATTTTCTGATGTTAAATTTACATATTCGTTCACTTTATTTTACACCTTCCAATGTTTTTATACCGCTCATAATTATTTCTAATGATAAATCAAAACTTTCTTTAATTGATATAGGATTTCCAAAGGCATTGTTATTTACAAGCAAAGAAAATCCCTCTAAAAAACCTCTTAATGTTCTTACAATATGATTTATATTATCGTCGCTTATATCTAACGGTTTCATTACTTTAAATAACATATTAAACAGTCTTGCAGTAGCTTTTTCTTTTTGGGCACTTTCATATTTGTTATACCAAAGCATAGCGGTAAAAACACCTTTATTATTAACAGCATAATCATAAAAGGCATAACACATATTCTTTAAAGCCTCATATCCTGATACTCCGACAGCGGAATCGAGCATTTTCTCTTCCAATTGCTTCCAACCGTAAACCATAAGCCTTTGCTTTATTTCCTCAAGACTTTTTATATGATTGTACAAAGACGGCGATTTAATATTTAATTCTTCGGCAATAATTTTAAGCGACAAATTTTCTAACCCAACTTTATTTGCAACGCAAGCAGAAGTTTCAATAATAAGTTCATCACTGATATTATTTTTTGACATATTATTCCTCCGCAACTAATCATAATACAATTTTAACTAATTCAATTAGTTTTGTCAAGAATAAAAAGAGGAATTACAAAAATAATCACCATTACAAATTACTGTTTCAGTCTTTAGCTGTTAGCTGTTAGCTATTAGCACGCGGCGTTGCCGCGATTATAATCGCGCTTTGCGCGGTGTATAGCGGAAAAATGCTTCGCATTTTTTGCGGGCGGCAGATTGCCGCCCCTACGGGACAGCCTGTAGTTGTTAGCCGTTAGCTATTAGCCTGATTGACAGCGACTTGCGTATTGTTATTTTTACATTGTTGTTTTCCCCGCAGATTGGTAAATCCGATTTGTGGGGACTTTTTTAGGTAATAGGCAAGAGGTAAGAAGTAATTATAATCCGCGTAAACGCGGAAGTTTTACGGGAAACGCTTACGCGTTCCGCGGGCGGCAGGTTGCCGCCCCTACGGGAATGATAGGAAAATCGGCGCGGAAAACGGACAGGTTTTGCTTTGAAAAACCTATGTAAAGCCCAAATTTTGCATAACATATCCCCGCACTCTGACAAAATCAGTTCACGGGGATATTTTATATCGACATAAATAAAACCCTGCAAACGGAAAGCATATCCGTTCACAAGGGTTCATTTTCTTATGATGTGAAAATGAAAAAACGCGGTTTTTTGTTTTCACTTCGTAGG
>DJRI01000180.1:4967-15946 GCA_002440045.1 Ruminococcaceae bacterium UBA6364
GGCAACGCCGTTTTCCTTAATATTTCCGCGTTTACGCGGAATACAATCGCGGCGAAGCCGCGCGCTAACAGCTAACAGCTAACGGCTAACAGCTAACAGCCAACTCACAGTATCATAAAAATCGTTCCCGCGGTAAGAAGCAAAGACCCTACAGCCGACTTCCATGTGAACTGCTCATGAAGTATCACAAATGCCATTATAAGGGTCAAAACAACGCTCATTTTGTCTATCGGCACAACCTTTGAAGCCTCGCCCATAGACAGCGCTTTATAATAGCACAGCCACGACGCACCCGTTGCGATGCCCGAAAGAATGAGGAATATCCAGCTTTTTTTGCTTATATCGGTTATTCCGCCGCCGGTATTTGTCACAAGAACCATAACCCACGACATAACAACAACCACAAGCGTTCTTATTGCCGTTGCAAGCGTCGAATTGACGCCCTCAATACCTATTTTTGCAAGAATTGAGGTCGCTGCGGCAAACACCGATGAAAGAATTGCAAATACAAGCCACATAAAAATCACCTTTCAAAAAACTTTTGTTTTTAATAAACAATCCGGTTAATCGGTTTGCCTAACGGCAAAATACCCTGTCACAGGCGACGAGGGGCATCTGCCGAAA
This sequence comes from Ruminococcaceae bacterium UBA6364, assembly GCA_002440045.1. Taxonomy (GTDB): domain Bacteria; phylum Bacillota; class Clostridia; order Oscillospirales; family Acutalibacteraceae; genus DTU089. Next base: position 5,592 of record DJRI01000180.1, read on the forward strand.
TAAACCGCAATATCCGCATACTCACACAGATTTTGGGCAAGCGCTCTTAAGTCGTCCATAGTTGTTTCTTCGGAAAAAACAATAAATACATAGTCGCGCTCTGTATTTTTTAAAGCGTAATAAAGCTCTTTTTCTATATTGCCGTCATAGGCGGTTTTAAACTCACAGTCGGGTTTCTCAAGAAACGTATCCGCGCACTCTGGCGTAAGCTCCATATAATCAAAGGTTTTGTATTCGGGGAAAAAGCCCTTAGGCACGCCGAAGCCGAAAAACACATCGCTCACACTGCGTTTTAAAAGCCTGTCTTTTGAGTCATAGCTCGGGTCGGCGTCATAAAATTTGCCGTATACCGAAAAGCAATTCCATGTATGCCCCGTCGGCGTTTTATAGACCTCGCTGTTTTCTTTGCCGTCGCCGCCGAGAACGGTTAAAGCTGTTTTCTTTGCCGCTTCGTCGTAATACGCCTTTTCAAAGCACGGAATCGCCGCAACATTCAAAAGCAGAGAATATGCGTTTGCAAAGCCGTCGCAATGGCTAACGCCCGAAACGAGCGCGTCATAAACATAGCATATCGGCTCGTCGCTTTTTGAATAAAGCTTGTACTCGCAAAAATTACAAAGTTCTTTATAAAGATAAAACGCCTTTTCGCGTTCCGAAACATCTTCGGGAACGGCGCTGACAATTTCCTCGGCTCTTTTTAAAGCCAAAAGCTTTTTATTAAAGTTTTCTTCACTGTTCATAGGCAGTGAAACGTGCATAAAAGCAGGCTCGTTTTCGTCTGTTACGTCTTTTATTCCCTCGGGATTTTCAAAAGATGTGACAATTTCAAAATTCTGCTCCACAAGCGGGTGGTCAAGCGACAGAAAAATCAAAACCTCAACGTCGTTATAAGCCGTGTTTTCAAACAAAGTGCGCCTGACATAAAACGATGTTACCGAATTTTCAAATGCGTATTCATAAATGCGGTAAAGAAGCCGCTCGTTTTCGGAAAGCTTTGAATAATACGTTTCGGTGTTAAGGTATGAATATTTCGCTTCATACTTTAAAACATCGTCTTTTGAAAGAGCCGACGCCCCGTCGGCAACATCAAAATATGTGAGCTTTTCTTTTTGCTCGGCACTGAAAACACCTTCAAAAAACGGCACGGATTCGCCGTTTTCGTCTGAATTTTGCCTTATTGCGGCAGTACCTAAAAAAAGCGCGGCAACCGTCAGCAATGCCGCAAAGACAGTCACGGCTGCGGCAATATTCTTTTTCACGAGCTTTTTCATACAATCACCGCAAAACAGAAATTTTAATAAAGTATTCTTATTTCGAATTATAGCACGCATTAACAAATGTTACAATAGTATTGCGGCGGCAACGCAGAGTATTTTTTAAAAAAATTTTAAAAATGTATTTTTTAAAAAATTTTTAAAAAAGGCTTGCAAAACGTAAAGAGTTTATATATAATACTATCTGCATTTGAATTTTGCTGGTGTGGCTCAATGGCAGAGCAGCTCATTCGTAATGAGCAGGTTGATGGTTCGATTCCGTTCACCAGCTCCACTCCCCGTACTTTTTGTGCGGGGTTTATTTTTTTACATAGGCATAAGAGAGTCCGATTAAAACCACATCACCCGATATGATTATCGTCACGGGCGACATAACAAGCGAAAAAGAAAAGATGACTGCGTTTAAATCGTTCGGCACGTTTATGGAAAGCTTTAAACTGCCGTGGGCGTTTGTTTTCGGCAATCACGAGGGACTTGACATTAAATACGAAAACGGCGAAAAGCCCGACGGCATTAAAATTGCCGACAGAAAACAGCTGAGCGACTATCTTGAAAGCCTTGAATACTGCATTTATGAAGCGGGTGACGGTTCTTTTACAACGCAATCCGTAATCCGCCACCGCGGTCAAAGCACGGTTACAATAGGAAAAGAAAAATAGACCTAAAACCCCCGCGCCGCCTTTTATAACAAAGGTAACGCGGGGGTTTTTATTTTTGCATCGCTGTTATTTTGGAATTTTACGGGTTACGCTTTTTACATTTTTCTCAATAGGTTACGGTAAAATCGTTTTCCGTAGTCATTCCGACTTTCACATCGGCATTAATACCGATAACCTTTGCGGTCATTTCAATTATCACCGGATAGCAATAATTAGCATAAACCATTCTGCCGCTTACTTTGTCAAAATCAGCGGTTATTTTGCCGTCGTAATATGTGAAGCGCTGATTGCTGAGCGAAAGCCCCGGATAGTCAAAGTTCACCATATCCGGTGACAAAACGGAAAACGCCGCCGCATAACCGCTTTCATTTTGAGGGTTCGTTTGTATGCCGAATGTAAGAGTAATTCTATAGGTGCTCCCGTTATCTTCTATAACAGCCTCAGAAACATCGTTTTCTGTGAGCTTGCTTACCCAATCGGCACCGCTCACCGGAAAAACAGATTTAATGTCTTCTTTATTTGTCATAACAAGCGGTGTATCGTCACGTTTCATAAACGTATCCATAGCAATACCCGCTATTCCGTTTAAACCCTTAGGGAGCTCTGTTTTATCCTTATCGTTTCTTGTATCCGTAAAATTCCTTGTTACAGACTTAGCGCTATACTTCACCGCATTTGCGCCCTTGTTAAAGTACGCCACGATTTCAGCTTTTGAAAACGTCTTTGCCGCTGTTTTGGTTGTTTCCTGCGAAGACGGTGCTGTATTTTTTTGCGTAACAGCAGCGCTTTGCGTTGTGGCTTGACTTTCCTGCACGCTGCCGCCGTTATCGGGACTTTCGGTTAAAAAAGCATCTGTGTTTTCCGAATAAGTATAGCTTTCGGAAAATGCGTCTGTTTCTTCGTGACTTTGACTATCCTTCTTTTTGCACGAACAAAACAAAACGCACAAAAGAAGAAGCAGTGCCGTAATTTTCAAATAATTCTTTTTCATTTTCAAATCTCCTAAAACTCATATTCGCCTGAATTTACATTTATAGCTTCTTTTCCGGGCAAAACCACAACAGCGGTACAATTCGGAGGGATAACAATTTTGTATTGATATTTGCCGTCCTCCTTTTCCCACCCCGAAACAACCGTGCCGAATACGCTTTTATAAACAGCTTTCGCAAAAGAAAAACTGCCGCCCGGGTGCGGAGAAATTTTAAAGCTGTTTTTACCGTCAACTTTAATTCCGCACATTTTTTCAAAAAGCCATTCGCACACAGCACCTTTTGAATAGTGATTAAGAGAACCTATGCCGCCCTGCGCCTCAGTACCCTCCCACGATTCCCAAACAGTGGTTGCACCCATTTTTGTCATGAAAAGCCAACCCGGCATTTTTTCGTTTTCGAGAAGCCTGTAAGCATAATCGGTATTTATATTCAAAAGCACGTTAAGTATAAGCGGTGTTGAAAGAAAACCCGTTCCAAGCCGCCAGCCGTAGTTGCCGAGCGCCTTGATAAGACGCTTTTCAGCGTATTCTTTTTGCTCTTTGTCAAGCATATCAAAGTATAAAGCACGCACAAGCCGCGCTTGTCTGTCGGTATCAAGCGAATACTGTTTCGTTTTCATAAGCGCTCTGTACGAACGCTTATTTCCCTCTGAAAACTCTTTAAATTCACGCGCGTCAGCCGTTCTGCCGAGAGCAGACGCCATTTCAGCCATACATTCCATCACACAGCTTGTATATGCCGTGGCGGTTTCCGGGTGAGTAATTACGCACGTCATCGCGCTTTGCGGGTTTATATCCTTCGGCTCAGCCCACTCGCCGTAAGCCTGACCGAAGTTGTTTAAATACTTTCGGTCTTTAAGGCTCAAAGAAACATATTTTGCCGTAGGATATAACTTTCCGCAGCGGTTTTGCATAAACCTTGCATACCGTTTCATTCTTTCGTAGTATGTTTTTACAATACCTATATCTCCATATTGCTTCCAGAATCTGTAAGGAATTAAGACGCCTGCGTCTGCCCAACCGACAGAGCCGTTCATGGCAGACATATAAAAATCGACTCCTCCGGGCGGAACTATCTGCGGCAATTTGCCGTTTTTCTTTTGCCAGTCAAAAATATCGTTAAGATATTTCTTTGAAAATGCCGCATAATCAAAGAGATAGGCGGCTGTTTTAAAAAATATCTGAGCGTCACCCGTCCAGCCATGGCGTTCTCTTGTAGGGCAATCCGTCGGCAAATCGAGCGAATTGCTTTTTGCAGACCACTTGGTTGCTTCAACAAACTTGTTTAAAAGGCTGTTTGAGCTTTCAAAAAATCCGGTCTCTTCCATATCGGAATAAACCGCAATTGCCGTAAAATCGCTTTCGTCGACTTCAATTTCAGAGGTAATCTCCATATATCTGAACCCAAAAACGGCAAACTCGGTTTTATATTCATTAACGCCGTCTTTACAAATATAATCTATTCTTTGAAGCGGAGTTGTTTTCATCTTACTTGTACATTGAATATTTTTTAGGGAAAGCTCGCCGTCGTCCCCTATCATTTCGCCAAAGCGAAGCACGAGCCGTTCGCCCGCTTTTGCATTGATTTTAAAAGAAACATATCCGGCAATATTCTGAGAAAAATCAATAATTCTTTTCCCCGAGGGCGTTGCCGCCATATGCCCTTTGAAGGTTTCTTTTTCTGCCGCAGAAACGTTGTTTGAAGCCGTCGGCAAAACGCTGCATTCCGCGAGCTTTGCCTTATATTTGTAACTCGGCTTTTTTCTTGCATCGAAGAACTCACCGTCTTTGTTGTCGGCAAATAAAAGACTGCCGTCCGATGACCATGCCCAGCTTTCATCACTTAGGACATATTGGGTGCTGCCGTTTTCAAATACAATTTCAAGCTGTACAAAAAGCTTTGTTTCGGTACCGTACTGATTTTTAAGCCCCCATGCTCCGACAGAACCTCTGTACCACCCGTCGGCAAGCTCTGCCGTTATTTCATTTCTTTCGGCTATCAAATCTGTTACATCATAGGTCTGATACTGTATTCGTTTTTTATAGTCGGTAATGCCCGGGGCGAACGGCACAGATACTTTAACGCCGTTTATTCTGCACGAGTATATTCCGCAAGCCGTCATATAAAGCCGTGCGCGCTTCACTTTTTTTTCGACGCTAAACTCTTTTTTAAAATAATCTACAGGGTAGCGCATCTTTTTATTAACGCTGTAATTCCCGGTTATCCATTCGGCTTTAAAATCTTCGGCTCTTTTCAGCCCCGTTTCAAAAAAGGCTTCATTTGACCATTCGCCTTCTTTTCCGTTTTCATCCCACAGCTTAACCTTCCAAAAAACGCGTTCTTTTGAGCGCGTAATTAACGGAAAAGGAATAAACACCATATCTGAGGAATTCACCTTTTTGCTGTCCCAAAGCAATTCTCTGTCAAAATTATACGCCTTTATTCTGTAAGCGGTTTGCCTTATACCGCTGTCACAGTTCCACATAAGGCGCGGAAAGTCAAAATCTATGCCTATCGGATTAGTTAGATACTCTGTCTTTAAATTGATTGCCCTCACAGCTTTTCCTCCCCTTCTTTGCGCGCTTTTATTTCAGCCTGCTCGCTTTCAATATGCTTTTCGACGTTTAAAAACGCCAAAATAACAACCAAAATAATTGCAGTTATGGTTTCAAGACCGACAAAAGTAAATGTAATTGCACTTTTGCATTGGGCAGTCTGCTCTGCGGCCACTGTCACACCTTCAACAAGCGACGGCGCGATATAGCCGCTTTTTGAAAGCAGAAGATTGAAAAGCCCCGTTACTATACCGACGCTTGTTACGGCAATTATATTGTAAACCGACATGGCAATTCCGTCACAGCGGAATTTATGCTTCCACTCAAGGTGGTCAAGAACATCTGCAAACAGTGCCATAAAAACATAAGAGCACGGAAGTCCGCCTATGTTTTTAATAAACTGCCCTATGATAACAATAACAATATTAGTGGGAAACATCCAACAAATCGCACTGCCCAAAGCATAGAACAGAAAACCGACTGCCGTAAGATTCCTTTTTCCGAATTTTTTGGCAAGCGGCCAGACTATGAAAATACCCAAGCCCATGGGAATGCCGCCTATAACCGAAAGCAGCGTCTGAGTTTTGCCGTCGTTATATGTACCGAGAACATAATTGCAAAAATAGACAAGCCCAAGGTTTTTGAATTGTGTACCGACAGTATAAATAAGGAAATACAACAAAATGAGTACCATATATTTGTCGGTAAAAATTGCCTTTAAAAGCTTTTTATACGGTGTTTTTTCGGCGGCTTTGACATTTACATCTTCAAGCGTTACACGCTCTTTTGTAAAATAATATTCTGTAAGGGTAAGCGGCAGTGCAAGGCACGACAAAATGCACATTGCCGTTATCCATTTTGACTTGTCAACACCGAGCATCGGCATAATAACCATGGGGAACACAAGCGCAACAACAATTCCGCTCATCATAATTGTTGCAATCTGATTAAACACCGAAAGCGAGCCGCGCTGCTCTGTATTTCTTGTTGAAAGAGGAACCATAAGGTTATGGCTCATATTATATATTGTATAGGCAAACGAATAAAAAAGGTTATAAGAAAGCATTACCCACACTGCCTTTAGAGCTTGACTGCCCGACGGAACAACAAAAAGCAATACGCCCGTAACAGCAACAAGCGGTGCCGATAAAAGCAGCCACGGACGCGCCTTGCCTTCGCGTGTTTTTGTGCGGTCAATTATATAACCCATTATTACATTTGTAATTGCATCAACTATTTTTGACACAATCGGAAAAACCGTTAAAAAAGCTCCGCCCCAGACAGATGTAAGCCTGAGAACATCCGTATAATAAACGTTAAGATATGTGGCAAGTACCGCGTTTAACAGCAGAGCACCCGAAGGCCCTATTAAATAGCCGAGCCATTTTTCTTTGGGCGTTACATTCTCTGAAGTGAGCTTAGTTGCAAATATGCTTTTTTCAACCATTTTATTCAGCATAAACATTACCTCTCAAACCAAAACCTTGACAAGCCGTCAAATATATATTACACTGCTATTATAGCAACACTGTGTTGTTTTAACAATCATCGGTTTTGATAATAATTGCTATAAAACCGACAAAATCAAGAAATATGGTGGTATTTTGAATACAAAAAATAACCAACGCACCCGTCTTTCAAAAATCCTTTTCAAAAATGCGCTTGTTGAGCTTTTAAAAGAAAAAAGCTCTGTCGAAAAAATCTCGGTAAGAGAACTTTGCGACAGAGCACAGCTTAACCGCTCGACTTTCTATGCCCATTACAACGAGCCGAAAGACTTGCTTTATGAAATTGAGAATGAGCTTTTGGCTGCAACAAAAGAGCATCTTGAAAAAATCGGCAATGAAACCGATATGGGAGCGCACAAATATATCCTTTCTTTTTTGAAATATATAAAAGAAAACGACGGACTTTTCAGAGCGTTGCTGATAGACAGTGCCGACCCGAATTTCAGAACGCGCTTTATGCAATTTTCGACTGCTCAGTTTATGGCAAATTTGCAAATAGAATTTCCGAAAGAAACAGAGCAGTATATTTTGTCGTATCTGCTTAACGGAAACGCAGGAATAATCATTCAGTGGATACGCTCGGATTATTCTGTTGACGAAAAGACAATAGTAAATCTGCTTTTCTCAATTAATCAAAGCGCATTAAAGAATTTGAGCCTATAAAGCGAATAAAACCTTTAAAGCTTTGGGCGGTTTATTTTTCGGCTATTTTCTTTTCGGTATCCTTGCGGATTTCTTTTCTTAAAACCGTGAGCCACGGATGCCACGCGACCTTGTCATCGCCGTAAGTAAGGTTTGCGGAATACTCAATATCCGTCCATGTGTCAAGCGGGGCTTCGTTATGCGAAATTACCGCTTCAAGATTATCAAACGCCTTGTAAAGCTTTGCTTCGGGCGTTTTTAATTCGTCCATTTCGTCAAGAAGCGAAACAAATTCCGCTTTGACGTTTTCGGGAAGAGACGAAAGAAACTCTCTTAAAAGCTGTGCTTCTTTGATTTCGTCATCGTCGGTCTTTTCAAACGCAGGTATATCCCCAGTTACCGCTTCGCCGAGGTCATGAATTATGCACATTTTAATTACCTTATCAATATCGACATAAGGAAATTCGTCTTTAACGAGCATCGGCATAAGCGAAAGCCGCCAGCAGTGCTCCGCAACGCTTTCGCGCCTTCCGTCGGCGCCCCAGCAATGGCGTGTGTTATGCTTTAAAACCTCGACCTTGTTTAAAAAATCTATAAATTCGCGCTGAGTCATATGTTTCACCCGTTTTCGACATAATAAATGGAGTCTGCCGCCAATCGGCTGTATCTATTTTATCACCTAACGCGGCTGTTTTCAAGTCTTTGCGCCCCCGGCAATACCCAAAGTTCCAATATTTGTGCAATGAAAAAGAGACTTTACGGTGTTACAATTACTTCGGGAGATGATTTTATGAAATTCCTGAAAAATTTCAAACACCGACTTTCAATAATTTTGTGCGCAATATTTATTTTCGCGCTTGTTCCCGCAGTCAGCGCAGACCAGTCAATTTCGGGCGCGGGCACGGTTGCGACTTCTGCAGGGAATCTTAACGTAAGAAGCGGCGCCGGCACGGGCTACTCAATCAAAACCTCGCTTTCAAAAGGCTCGACCGTTACTCTTATTAAAAAAAGCGGCTCGTTTTGGTATGTGAGATACTCTGAAAGCGGTTACGGCTATTGCAGTGACAAATACATCAGCGTAATTTCAAGCGATGTAAAAAGCGTTAAGACCACTTCCGGAAACCTTAATGTAAGAACGGGCGCTTCGACGTCTTTTGCCGTTAAAGACTCTTTAAAAAGCGGAACGGCTGTTACAGTGCTCGGCACGCAAAACGGATTTTCAAAAATTCTTTATGACGGCAACAAAACGGGATATGTAAGCAGCACTTATTTAAAGAGCGCAAACACGAGTACAGGTTACAAGGAAATAAAGCTCAATGTAGTGAGCTTTAAGCAGACGGACTCGCGCTGGAGGGACGTAACGCTCGGCACATCGGGTCAGACAATAGGTAAGATAGGCTGTGCGACAACCGCACTTTCAATGACAGAAAGCTACAGGCTCTCATATACCGTGTACCCCGACGCCATGGCAAAAAAGCTCTCGTACACATCGGGCGGCGCGGTATATTGGCCCGAAAATTATAACATTGTGACCGACAGTTCCGACTATCTCAATAAAATATATTCCGTTCTCTCAAGCGGAAAGCCCGTTATTTTAGGCGCAAAAAACGCCTCGGGAAGCCAGCATTACGTTGTAATAACGGGGGTTCTTGAAACCTCCTCGCTGACGCCTTCGGCATTTATTATTAACGACCCCGGTTCTTTTAGCAGAACGCGCCTGTCGCACTTTCTTTCGGATTACCCTTATTTTTATAAAATGCTTTATTCAAAATAAGCGCCGTTTGCTCTTTTGATTGTTAAAAGCCACTCGTTTTTTGCTTCGTCGGTTTTTTCTTCGGGGTGCACGTCATAGCGGCTGCAAAGAATGTTGCCGAGATATTCCGTAGTCTTTTTTGCACCGTTGATATTCTGATGGTTGCCGCCGTCTCTGAAATCCTCGTTAAAATCTATTTCATAATCGGTGCAAGCATTCAAATCCAAATATTCCGCACCGAAAGATGCCGCTGTTTTTTTGACCTCGGCAGAGCGTTTATAGCTCCAGCCGTCGGTGCTCGGCACTTTCACTATAAGAACTTTAACGCCGTTATTTTTGCAGGTTTCGACAAAAAGCGAAAGCTCATTTTTCGTTGCCGCGGGAATAACGGCGCTATCTTTGTTTTCGGTCATATAGCCTGTATTTTCGGCTTTTACGACTGTGTCCGAATAAACATAGCCCTTATTGGGGTCAATCCCGCCGCATGCTTTGGGAAGCGTTGTGAAATCGCGTCTTTTTAATTCTTTCCAACGGGTGTGATATTGAAAAAGTCTTGTTGCGGCGTCAATTCTGCCGTAGAATGACGAGCTTTTTGTATAAAGGCAGTCGGCTTCAAGTATTATTATCTGCGGCTTTTGGGTTTTAAGTGCGGATGAAAGCAAGGTATTGATTTTATCCATACTTTGATTTGCCACACCCGAAACATATGACGAAAGCCCCGTTTTTTCATAAAGCACCGACGGCACAAATCCCGAATAGGCGTCGGAATTGCCGAACATTATGCAATCGAGCGAATTATCGGGCTCTGCAACAAAGCCCTTTCCGCCGTAAAACGACGTTCCGCCCATATCGCCTGTTGTTTTTGGCGTAACAACAACCGAGAGCCCTATGAATATTGCGAGCGACAGCGCCGCAGACAAGAATGCATATCTTTTAGTTTTCATTTTAAAATCCTCCGTATATCGGGTCGGG
>DJRI01000180.1:15969-23575 GCA_002440045.1 Ruminococcaceae bacterium UBA6364
ATTCCGTACGCGCCGAACACCGCAATTATAAGTGCCAACAAAAAGCACAGCCAATATTTTTTAACGCTTGAAAGCGAGTCATACTTAGAAGCAAAATCAAAGCCCTTTTGCTTCATTATGCCGAACACCGCTAAAGAAAGCGTTGCCGCCGCAAGGACTGCTAAGTCCGAAAGCTCTGCGCCCGGCACAGAAAAACTGCCGCTTTTTTTGAATATACTTATGAACATATTAAAAGCGACCGTTAACGAGTCTGCTTTAAATATCAGCATTCCGATATTTACAAGAACAAAGGTTTTAACGGTTCCGAAAGCTTTGAGCGCCGCTTTGCCTTTATTTGTTTTCGGCTTTATTTTTGCTTCAAGAAGTGTTTCAAAAAGAATTATCACGCAATAATACATTCCGTAAACCGCGTATTTAAGCCTAAATCCGTGCCAAAGACCTGTTAAAAGCCACACTGTGCTAAGCGTAATAAACACCGTAAGCACTCTGCCGAAGCCGCCCTTAAAGCGCCTTCCTATAGCTTTTATGGGACGTGAAACCGAAATGCCGTAAAAAACATAGTCCCTGAACCACGCGCCGAGCGAAATGTGCCATCTTCGCCAAAACTCGCCGACGCTCGAAGCCGCAAACGGCAAATCGAAATTCTTGGGAAGCGTTATGCCGAAAATTTTGGAAACGCCCGAAGCTATGTTTATATAACCCGAAAAGTCGGCGTAAAGCTGTAATGTAAAAGCAAGCACGCCCCAAACCGTTTCAATTCCGCTGTAGCTTTCGTATTGAGAAAAGACGGCGCTTACAATAATTGCCGCCCTGTCGGCAATAACAAAAAGCTTGAAAAGCCCCAAAAGAAGCTCGGCAACGCCGCTTTCGGCGTTAAAAAGTCTCAATTTTCCGCAGTTTTTAAGCTGAGGCATAAGCTCTTTTGCGCGTGAAAACGGGCCTTCGTTAAGCTGAGGGAAAAACGAGCAGAACAAAAGCACATCTAAAAACGACTCTTCGCTTTTTACGGTTTTTCTTTCGACGTCAAGAACGTAGCCTATCGCTTGAAGCGTGTAATAAGACATTCCGACAGTTGAAAGCACAGATGTGTTTAAAAGCACATTAAAGACTGTGCTGTCGCCGAAAACTGAAAGGATTGCGCCGAGATTTTTAAAAAGCACGAGCATTAATATCATTACTGCCGCATAAAGCCCGAAAATAAGCTGCTTTTGCTTTTTGATTTTTTGCTTTTGTATTTTCTTTTCTTCTTTTTCCTGCGGAATAGGAAGATGCCTGCCAACGCCGTCTATAACGCGCGCGGCATAGTATGTAATTGCGCTTTCAATCAAGAGAATGATAACGCCGAAGCGCGCAAGATATGTAAAGCACGCAAGGCTGACTGTGAGAAGCGTATATTTTTTTAATCTCGCGGGCACAGCGCTGTAAACGGCGGCACCGCCGAGCGTAAACACCGCAAAAGCTATAAGCGTTTCATATCCCACGCACAACACCCCTTTTCTTTATCTTAATTCTACAATACCCATATTACAAATGAATAACGCTAAGTCTAAGATTGAATTAAAGGTTTATTAAGAAAAAGTTACAATAAAAAAAGCCGTAAAAACCGAAGTTTTTACAGCTCAGATTTTATGAATATAAACACGTATTATAAGCGTTTAATTTTTGCCGAGTATCATCTTTGCAATTTTATAAACGTCGCCGCAGCCGAGTGTAATTACAAGGTCGCCTTCGCCTATGTTATTCTTTAAATAATCGGCGACCTTTTCAAATGAGTCGAACCACACAGAGCCCTCTATTTCATCTGCAAGGTCCTGTGTTTTTATGCCGTAGGTATTAATCTCGCGCGAGCCCATAATTTCGGTCATAACAACCCTGTCGGCGATTGAAAGTGCGGTTGCAAACTCGTGAAGAAGCATTTTTGTGCGGCTGAAGGTAAACGGCTGAAAAACAGCCCACACTCTTTTGTAATCCATCTTTTTCGCCGCATTAAGTGTAACTTCAAGCTCCTTCGGGTGGTGGGCATAGTCGTCGGCAATAACCGCGCCGTTATATTTGCCGAGGATTTCAAAGCGCCTGCCCGCGCCCTTAAAATTCTTTATGCTGTTTTTGCACTGCTCAAACGTTGCGCCCGTATACACTGCGGCGGCAACTGCCGCAAGAGCGTTTGTAACGTTGTGTTCGCCGGGAACGGAAAGCTCCAGCCTGCCCTGCTTTTCGCCTTTATAAAACACGTCAAACGCAGGGAATGCGCCGTGAACCCACTCAATTTCGCCGGAATACCAATCGTTTTTAGAGCTTCTGCCGAAGGTGATAATATCTTTTCCCGAAATGCCTTTTACGCTGTCAACCGTGTTTTTGTCGTCGCCGTTATAAATAAGGCATTTTGTGGCGTTCTCGGCAAATTTATGAAACGAGCGTTCAAGATTTTCAAGAGTTTTAAAATACTCCATATGGTCTTTATCGACGTTTAAAACAACGCTTACGTCGGGGTAAAGGTCAAGGAATGTATCTTTGTATTCGCACGACTCGCACACGAGAATATCGGAAGAGCCTACCCTGCCGTTTGTGCCCGTAAGCGGCAATTTGCCGCCGATTACACACGAGGGGTCAAAGCCGTTTTCAATAAGTATTTGTGTAAGCATTGAAGTAACGGTTGTTTTGCCGTGCGTTCCGCAAATGCCGATGCAATCGTCATATTTTTTTGTTACTGCGCCGAAAAGCTTGCTTCTTTCAAACGTGGGAATCCCCTTTTCGTATGCGGCGACAAGCTCGGGGTTGTCGGGCAAAAGAGCCGCCGTAAAAACAACCATATCCGCGCCGTCAACATTCTCGGCGCGCTGACCGAGAACAACGGGTATTCCGAGGGCGCGTATGCGCTTTAAAGTGTCCGTCTCGTTATTGTCGGAACCTGTAAGATAATAGCCCTTGCTGTGAAGTATTTCGGCAAGCGGACACATTCCGCTTCCGCCGATACCGATAAAATGTATTCTTTTTGCGTTTTTTAAAGCCTCTTCAACGGTCATAAAGACAATCCTTCCTCATTCATATATTATAATTATACTCGGTATTAAGGAAAAAATAAAGTACATTAAGCTATTTTTTCATAAACGGTAAATTTAATTTTTTAAGAGCCTTCAAAAGCAAGAGTCCCAAAGCACCGCAGGATATTATTTCACCCGCCGCGACAGTAAGAACAAAAAACCACAGTGCACCGTCTAAGTGATAAACATATTTAAGCACAAGCGGAACAACGGCGGTATTTGCGATTATCGGCGGCAGTACGCTGAGATTGGGGTGTTTTTTGCCGATATAATATGTGCCGACAGCGCCCGCGAGCGTTGCAAGACTGCCGAAAACAACATCCCACAGCATACAGCCCGTTAAAATATTTGAAATAATACAACCTGCAAAAAGCCCCCACACCGCCCCCGGGAAAAACACGGGCAAAACGGTGAGTGCCTCGGAAAAGCGAACCTGAACTACGCCGCCCGAAAGCCCGAATGCCGCCGCTAAAAGCGTTAAAACGACATAAAGAGCCGCTGTGACAGCGCCTGCGGCAAGATTTATTAAAGTATTTCTGTTACTTTTTTTTGACATAGACATCACCGAAAAAACAAAACAAAATATCTGCCGAACAAAGCTCTTGTACGGCAGATACATTGTAAACCATTTTTACTTATTTTTCAAGTGAATTTAAGCCCAAGCGAAGATAATCCGATGCGGTTTTAAACGTCTTTTTTTCGCCGACAATGACAAAAAAGTCTTATGGATGCGGAAGCCCTTTTCTGTAAGCTTCCATAACCTCCGAAAACAGCTGTGCGCACGACGGCGGAGTCCACGTTATTGCGTTTGCGCCGGCGTTAATCGTTTCGAGAATAGTCTCGTCTGTGGGGCCGCCCGTCGCGATTATCGGGACTGTCGGGAACTCGTCGCGTATCATTTTTACAAGGCGCGGCGTTTCTTTTGCCGCCGAAACGTTAAATATGTTCGTTCCCGCTTCAATTCGCGCTTCAACGTCAACATCGTCGTTCACTACCGAAACAACTACGGGCACATCAACAATATCCGAAATTTTTTTTACAACGCTGTTTTTTGTGGGAGCGTTAAGCACGACCCCTGCAACGCCGAGCATTTCGGCATTTGTTGCAAGATTTACGGCGCGCTCGCCGTTTGTAAGTCCGCCGCCGACCCCCGCAAACACGGGAAGGCCCGAAGCTGCGACAATTGTTTGTGTAATGAGCGGCTGCGGCGTGAACGGGTGCACGGCAAAAACCGCGTCTGCGTTGATGTTTCTGATTATGGCAAGGTCTGTTGAAAAAACGAGTGATTTTATTCTTCTTCCGAAAACAAAAATGCCGCTGCACTCTCTTATAACCTCGGGCACTTTTATCATAGACTTTCTTAAAGTGCCGTCAAACGAATCAGGCATTTGCTTCATCGCAATTCTCCTTTCATAAAGATAATAATATGGTTATATTATAAACTAAAATGACACGTTTTGTGTTAACAGGGATTGAATTCAGCCGCCGCACCGCCAAAAACGAAATTGTTTTTTTGTGCAAAAGCACCGAATAATCAATATTTTATTGAAAGTGCGCGCTTTTTGTGGTACTATCTTTCTATATTAGATAATCGAGGTGCGATATGAAAACTTTTCTTTTTCAAGGCGATTCAATAACAGACGTTGACCGCGACAGAGACAATGACGCAAGGCTCGGTCTTGGGTACCCGCTTTTGTTTGCGGCTGACTACGGCAAAAAATATCCGGAGCAAATTAACTTTATTAACCGCGGCATAAGCGGCAACAGAATTGTTGACGTATATGCAAGAATTAAGGCTGATATTATTAATCTCGCGCCAGACTATATGAGTATTCTCATAGGCATTAACGACGTTTGGCACGAAATAGGCAACCACAACGGCGTTGACGCTGTAAAATTCGAAAAAATCTACGGTATGCTTATCGAAGAAATTAAAGAGGCGCTTCCGAATATCAAGCTCTTTTTGCTTGAGCCGTTCGTTTTAAGAGCCGCCGCAACCGATGAAAATTGGGATTATTTCCACCGCGAAACGCTTCTCAGAGCCGCCGCTGTAAAAAGGCTTGCGGAAAAATATAACCTCGTTTTTATTCCCTTGCAGGAATATTTTGACAAGGTAAGCTTGAACACTGAAAACTCTTTTTGGCTTTCAGACGGTGTTCACCCCACTTCGGCGGGTCATCAGTTAATTAAAGAAAAGCTTGCCGCAGCTTTTGACAAAGAATATAAATAAATAAGCCAAAAACCCGCAAACCACTAAAATGTGATTTGCGGGTTTTAATGTATCAAAGTATGTACGGACGTTTCTCATTCTCGGGCGAAGCAACGTCAAGAAGATAGTCGCGCCCCAAAAGCGCGCCCATTTCGGTAAGCGCACTTACCGACGTATCAAATGCGGTTTGCGGCGTATTATTCTCTTTTGAAAGGTGCGCCAAAACAAACTGCGTTGTACCGCGGTTTACAAGCGCGCGGAGTGCTTCGGCACAGGCATCGTTTGAAAGATGGCCTTTGTTAGAAAGTATTCTTTGCTGTAAAACATACGGATACGGCCCTGTTTTTAGCATTGCCACATCGTGATTTGACTCAATATACACAAGCGAAGCGCCCGTAACCGAAGAAAGCATTTCGCCGTTAACATAGCCCGTATCGGTCATAATTGCGGCTTTTGAATTTCCGTTTGCCGCCGAAACGACATATCCCCTGCCGTCGGCACAGTCGTGCGACGTCCTGAACGGTTTTATAAAAAGCCCTGCGACCTCAACGCCGTTTTCATCGTCAATTACGTTATCAATATGCATCTCTTTAAGCACGCCGTTTTTTCTTAAAGCAAGCAAAGTGCCTGCGGCGGAATAAACGGGAATTTTATTTTTTGCCGCAAAAACAGACAATCCCTTAATATGGTCGCTGTGCTCGTGCGTGATGAATATTGCTTTTATACTGTCCTCGCCGACGCCTATTTCGGCGAGTTTTTCTTTTGTTTGCTTGGCACTTCTGCCCACATCAACAAGTATTCCGCCCTCGGCGGTGCCTATGTAAACAGAATTGCCGCTGCTTGATGAAAACAGCGGACAAAATCTCATAATAAATTATTCCTCTTCAAAATTTTCTCGTTTAATATCTGCGCCGACGGAAGTAAGCTTTTCAACAAGATTTTCATATCCGCGGTCGATAAAGTTGATGTTTGAAACGGTTGTAACACCGCTTGCCATCATACCCGCTATAACCATAGCCGCGCCTGCTCTTAAATCGTCTGCTTCAACCGGAGCGCCCGTGAGCGTGCCGATGCCGTTAATAATTTCCGTTTTTCCGTCAACCATTATATCCGCGCCCATACGCCTTAACTGCTCGGCATATTTAAAACGGTTATCCCAAACGCTTTCGATAATATAGCTTGTCCCTTTGGCGGTTGCAAGCATCGTTGCAAACTGCGGCTGCATATCCGTCGGGAAACCGGGATGCGGCATTGTTTTTACACGGCAGGCATTAAGCTTACCGTCGGAAATAACGCGCACGCTTTCGTCGCCCTCAATCACCGTAACTCCGCATTCTTCAAGCTTGCTTGTTATTGATTCAAGGTGTTTGGGAATAACGTTGTCAATTATAACGTCGCCGCCGACCGCCGCCGTTGCCGCCATATATGTGCCGGCTTCAATCTGGTCGGGAATTATCGAATATGTGCAGCCGTGCATTCTGCTGACGCCGCGAATTTTAATAACGTCCGTTCCGGCGCCCCTTACATCTGCACCCATTGAGTTCAAAAAGTTTGCAAGGTCAACAATATGCGGCTCGCGCGCGGCATTTTCTATTACGGTAAGACCCTTTGCTTTAACCGCGGCAAGCATAATGTTTACGGTGGCCCCCACCGAAACAACATCCATATAAACCGAAGAGCCGAAAAGTGACTCTGCCGAAACGCTGACAATTGCACTTTCGGTTGAAACCGTGGCGCCGAGAGCTTCAAAGCCCTTTACATGCTGGTCTATCGGGCGAATACCGAAATAACAGCCGCCAGGCATAGCAACCGAAGCTTTGCCGTACTTTCCGAGAAGCGCGCCGAGCAAATAATAAGACGCCCTTAACTTTTTCGTCATTGAGTCGGGTATTGTAATTGACGGGTCAACCTTTTCGGCGTTAACGGTTATTGCACCGTTTTCAAAATCGGAAATTTCTGCGCCGATATGGCGAAGAATTTTTATCATCATCGAAACATCGCTGATATTAGGCACGTTTTCGATTCGGCAAGGTTCATCCGAAAGAATAACCGCCGGTATTATGGCAAGAACCGCATTTTTTGCCCCGCTTATATTTATCTTTCCGTGAAGCTTATTACCTCCGCGGATAACGAATTTCTCCAAAGTCGGCACTCCTAACAACCTAAACTCATACTGTATTATTATAACACTCTTGAGCACGAAATAAAAGAGTTATTTGCATTTCGCGGGGTAGTAAATATTATAAATTTTCGGCGATTTTTTGTAACAATGCACAATATTTTTCTTTTTAGTCACAAAAGGTGCAAAATCGCCGTGCTTTACCTTTTTAAATCAGGCATAAGAGAGTCGAACCGA
>DJRI01000180.1:23600-23771 GCA_002440045.1 Ruminococcaceae bacterium UBA6364
ACACGGTTTTAAAATGCCCTCTCACGTCTAAAAATATCAAAAAGCCCCGCGCAAAAACGCGGAGCTTTTTTAAGTTAAGTTACTTAAACAAGTTCAAGAATGCACATCTCTGCTGCGTCACCGCGGCGAGCTTCAGTCTTGATTATACGGCAATAACCGCCGTTAACATCT
>DJRI01000029.1:0-4528 GCA_002440045.1 Ruminococcaceae bacterium UBA6364
GCGCTTGCGGAAAATGGCGTGTACATTTCCTCGGGTACATGGAGCCTGATCGGCACCGAAAACCGTGTGCCGATTCTCACAGAGGCGGCACAGAAGGCGAATTTCACCAACGAGGGCGGCGTTGAAAAGCGCTACCGCTTTTTGAAAAATATCATGGGAATGTGGCTTTTTCAGAATATCCGGAAAAACCTGGACAAGCGTGTAACCTATGATGAAATGATGCACATAGCGATGGAAAGCAGCTATGAAAAAACGGTCGATCCGAACGATCCTGCGTTTTCTGCGCCGGAAAATATGATCGACGCCATTCGTGAACGGTTAGGCGAACCCGATCTTCCGATCGGAGATGTACTGAAGTGTGTGTACCTTTCTTTGGCACATTCGTATCGCCGTGCAGTTTCGGAAATCGAGAACATCTGCCAAAAACAGGTTTCCGAGATTCTGATCGTCGGCGGAGGAAGCAAGGATAAGTATCTGAATACACTGACGTCCAAGATCACAGGCAAACCCGTGCGCACCGGACTGACCGAAGCAACGGCAAGCGGAAATCTTTTGTCTCAGATCATGTATGAACAACGGATTTCTTTGGAAGAAGCAAGAAAATTGATTGGATAAAGGAGAAAAACGGAATGACGCGTTTTGATTATGCAAAGGAAACCTATCAAAATTTCGGCGTGGATGCCGAAAAAGCATTGGAAAAGCTGTCCGATGTCTGCGTGTCGGTGCATTGCTGGCAGGGAGACGATGTGACCGGTTTTGACAGCCGCGAGGCTTTGACCGGCGGTATTCAGGCAACCGGAAACTATCCCGGAAAAGCAACGACGCCCGAAGAACTGATGGCAGATCTGGATCGTGCGTTTTCGCTGATTCCAGGAAAGAAAAAGCTCAACCTTCATGCAAGCTATGCGATTTTTGACGGTGACCCTGTGCCGCGAAACGAAATTCAGCCCTGCCATTTTGAAAAATGGGTGCAGTTTGCAAAGGAAAGAAAAATCGGTCTGGATTTCAACCCGACGTTCTTCTCCCACCCGATGGTGAAGGACAATCTGACGCTGTCCTCCCCGGACGAAACCGTCAGACGGTATTGGGTGGAGCACGGCAAAGCGTGCATGAAGATTGCGTCTTATTTTGCCGAGGAAACAGGCGTTCCCAGCGTCATCAACTTCTGGATTCCCGACGGGTATAAAGACGTTCCCGCAGATCGCATCGGACCGCGCGCCCGTTTCAAACAATCGCTGGATGAAATCCTGGCAGTGCCGTACGACAAAGAGAAAGTTTATGTGACGTTGGAATCGAAGGTTTTCGGTATCGGTCTGGAGAGCTATACGGTCGGCTCTGCGGAGTTCTGCCTGTCCTATGCCGCCAACAAGGGCATTACTCCGTTGATGGATAACGGACACTATCATCCGACCGAAGTGGTTTCCGACAAGATTTCCTCTTTGCTGTTGTTCAATAAAAAGATTGCCCTGCACATTACGCGCCCCGTTCGCTGGGATTCCGATCATGTGGTGCTGTTCGACGACGAGACACGGGAGATTGCCCGCGAGATCGTGCGCTGCGACGCGTTGGATCGGGTGTTCATTGCTACGGACTATTTCGACGCTTCGATCAACCGTATTGCCGCTTGGGTAGTCGGTGTGCGCAATGTGCAGAAGGCACTTCTGTTTGCACTTCTGCAGCCCAACGAGAAACTTAAAGAAATGCAGGACAACAATCAGATGACAGAACTGATGGTTTGCCAGGAAGCATTGAAAACCGCACCGTTCGGAGATGTTTGGGAAGAATATCTTCGCCGTCAGCAGCTGTCAAACGATTTCCTGCCCGATATTCACGCTTATGAAAAAAAGATTTTGGAGGAACGCAGATGAAAGACATTCTGACTGCCCCTTTTTTGACAGAAATGCGGCAAACGACCGCGAATATGTATCGTCTCGGCTGGGACGAGCGCAACGGCGGCAACGTAAGCCTTCTTCTTGACGACGAAGAAGTATACGAGTATCTTGACAAAGACGCGGTTTTAAGAACTATCCCCACGGGCTTTGACGCAACGCCCCTTAAAGGCAAGGTGTTTATAGTAACCGGTACGGGCAAATATTTTAAAAATGTAAAAGAAGACCCCGAAACAAACCTCGGTATAATAAGAATTGCCTCCGACGGCACCACCGCCGAGCTTTTGTGGGGCTATAAAGACGGCGGCCGCTTTACAAGCGAGCTTCCCGCACACCTTATGAGCCATATGGCAAGGCTTTCTGTGGACCCCGAAAACCGCGTTGTTATGCATTGCCATCCGACAAACACGCTTGCCATGAACTATGTTCACGAGCTTGACGAGAAAAAGTTTACCCATACGCTTTGGGAGATGTGCACCGAGTGCATTGTTGTTTTCCCCGACGGCATCGGCGTCCTTCCGTGGATGCTTTGCGGCACAAACGAAATAGGCGAAGCCACCGCCGAAAAAATGAAGCAGTACAGGCTCGTCATTTGGGGAATGCACGGCATTTACGGCGTGGGAAAGAATATTGACGAAGCGTTCGGCCTTATAGAAACCGTTGAAAAAGCGGCGCAGATTTATATGCTCACAGCGCACCTGCCGCGCATAAATACCATAAAAGACAGCGAGCTTAAAGAGCTTGCCGAAGCCTTCGGCGTAAACTACAGAAAAGATTTTTTGAACTTATAATTAATCGCCGATTAAATTAAGACAAAATCGGGAAACAGGTAACGAAAAGCCTGTTTCCCGATTGTTTTTTCTTTTTAATAATTACTCTTCCTGTCTGTTTTCCGCAACAAGCGTAAAAGCTAGCTCGCGAAGCTCGTCAAGAGAGTTTACCGTACTCATTTTTCCGCGGTAAGCGGCGCCGCCCCTCAAGCCCTTTGTGTACCATGCGGCGTGCTTTCGCGCTTCTTTAATGCCGACGTTTTCGCCCTTATATTCGCAAAGCTTTTCAATGTGCTTTAACATTACCGTCATTCTTTGCGTTACGGGCGGCTCGGGCAAAATAACCTCGTGGTTTAAATATGCGTTAATCTGTGAAAACACCCACGGTCTGCCGAGAGCGCCTCTGCCGACGGCTACCATATCGCATCCCGTTTCCTCCAAAAGGCGCGCCGCCGAAACGCCGTCTACAACATCGCCGTTGCCTATAACGGGTATCTTTACGGCGTTTTTGACTTCTTTTATAATATTGTAATTAACCGGCGGGGCGTACATCTGCATTTTTGTTCTTCCGTGAACGGTTATCGCGGCGGCGCCTGCCTGTTCGCAGATTTTTGCAAGCTCAACCGCGTTAATGTGCTCACTGTCCCACCCGGAGCGCATTTTTACCGTTACCGGGACGGTTGAAACGCTCACAACGGCTTTTACGATTTCGCCCGCAAGCTGTGGGTTTTTCATAAGCCACGCTCCGCCGTTTGAGTTTGACACCTTCGGTGCGGGGCAGCCCATATTAATATCTATAAAGTCGGGCGAAAACAAAAGCGCGGCTTCGGCGGCTTTGGCCATGGTTTCGGGCGAATTGCCGAAAAGCTGAGCGCCCGCGGGGCGTTCGTCTTTTTCAATCGACAAAAGCTCGCGGCTTTTTTTGTCGCCCAAAGAAATGCCCTTTGCGCTTGCCATTTCACACACGGTATACGCCGCGCCGTACCCTCTGCAAAGCTCTCTGAAGGCGCGGTCGGCAACGCCCGCCATGGGCGCAAGATATGCTTTTTCGTTTATTTCAAGGTTGCCTATTTTCATTAAAAGTTCTCCCGAAAGCAATAATAAATATTATTTTATCACAATAATTATTTTTGTCACTACGGTAAAAGCTTTTTTTGCGGATTTTTTTCAAAGTCCTTGCATTTTTCAAAAAATATAGTATAATAAAAACAAATGTTCGGGGTGATGTTATGAAACTGCTTTTTAAACAAAGGTTTTTTTCGTGGTTCGACAGTTATGATATTTACGACGAAGCGGGGAATACCGTTTTTGTTGTCAAAGGTCAGCTCTCGTGGGGGCATTGCCTGAAAATTTTTGACGCTTCGGGCAGAGAGCTCGGCACTGTAAAAGAGCGTGTTTTCACGTTTTTGCCTAAATTTGAAATGTATCTCGGTGAAACGTACGTCGGAAGCATCGGTAAAGAGCTTTCGTTTTTTAAACCGAAATATAATATAGATTGCAACGGCTGGCATATCGAGGGTGATATTTTCGGCTGGGATTACAGCGTTATAGCGCCCGGCGGCGCGCTTGTTGCAACCGTTTCAAAGGAGCTTTTTAAGTTTACCGACACATATGTGCTCGATATTAAAAATCCTTCGGATATACTGTGCGTTCTGATGTTTGCGCTTGCAATCGACGCCGAAAAATGTTCAAATAACTGATTGTAAATGAATGCATTTTGTTTTTTAATTTAACCTATCTGATTGAACGGAAGTGAAAAAATGGCTGAAAACAGGTTTAAGCTTGTTTCAAAATTCAAACCGACGGGCGACCAGCCCGAAGCTATAGAAAAGCTTGTTCGCGGCGTAAACGACGGGCTTAAAGAACAGG
>DJRI01000029.1:4543-5794 GCA_002440045.1 Ruminococcaceae bacterium UBA6364
CGGGCAAGACCTTCACAATGGCTAATATTATCGCAAACGTCAACCGCCCGACGCTTGTTCTCGCGCACAACAAAACGCTTGCGGCTCAGCTTTGCTCCGAGTTTAAAGAGTTTTTCCCCGAGAACGCGGTGGAGTATTTTGTATCTTATTACGATTATTATCAGCCCGAAGCCTATGTTCCCGCAAAAGATTTGTATATCGATAAAGACGCTTCCATTAACGATGAAATTGACAGATTGAGACTTAAAGCCACGACATCGCTGCTTGAAAGAAGAGATGTTATAATAGTCGCTTCCGTTTCCTGCATATACGGTTTGGGTTCGCCCGAAGATTACAGACAATTATATATAGCCGTAGAAAAAGACGAAGAATACGACAGAGACGCTATTATAGAAAAATTGGTTTCGATACAATACGAAAGGACGAGAGATATATTGGAGAGAGCGAAATTCAAAGTAATCGGAGACACTTTGGAAATAATGAGCGCGTATTCGGACGAAGTTATAAGAATAGAATTTTTCGGCGATACGGTTGAAAGAATCACAAAAATAAATCCGATAACGAGAAAACAAATCGAAGAACAGGACAGAGTCGTAGTTTATCCCGCGAAACATTTCGTCACGGGAGAGTTAAAATTAAACAAAGGAATAAAATTAATCGAAAAAGAACTTAAAGAACAATACGATAAATTTCAAAGCGAAGGAAAACTTATCGAAGCGGAAAGATTATACGGAAGAACGAAATACGATTTGGAAATGCTTAAAGAAGTCGGATATTGCTCGGGAATTGAAAATTATTCTCGTCATTTGTCGGGCAGAAACGAAGGAGAGCGTCCCGCCTGTTTGATAGATTATTTTCCCGAAGATTTTTTAACCGTTATAGACGAATCGCATGTAAGCGTTCCGCAAATAAGAGGAATGTTCCATGGAGACAGAAGCAGAAAAGAGACTTTGGTAAAATACGGATTCAGACTTCCGTCCGCGTTGGATAATCGTCCTTTATTTTTTGAAGAATTTGAAAAACTAACGGGCGACACGATTTATATAAGCGCGACTCCCGCAGAATACGAAATAAAAAAAAGCGGACATGTAGTAGAGCAGATAATAAGACCTACGGGACTTCTCGACCCTGTGATTGAAGTTTATCCGATTGACGGGCAGATTGACAAAATAATCGAAGAGATAAAAAAAGTAACGGAAAGAAAGGAAAGAATTTTTATAACGACTTTGACAAAAAAAATGGCGGAAGATT
>DJRI01000145.1:0-4357 GCA_002440045.1 Ruminococcaceae bacterium UBA6364
GCTCACGCTTTGTGGCTTGACGACAATTCGGGCCGCGGCGGCGTTCTTTTCGTTTCGCTTGACGCTGTAGGCCTTTTAAATAAGGACGTGAATGAAGCAAAAAGGCGGCTTAGCGGCTTCACAAAAGAAACGGGTTGCCGAAGCATCAACATATTTTGCACGCACAACCACGCCGGTATAGATACCATGGGTATTTGGGGGCGGCTGCCATTAAGCGGCAAAGACCCCGAATTTATGGAAATTCTTTTTTCCGCAATCGTGAAAGCAGCGTATACGGCTTTTAAAACGCGAAAAGAAGGCGACCTTTTCCTCGGAACCGCAGAAGTGCCCGATATGCAAGAGGATATTCGCACGCCTGTCGTTTACTCAAAAACGCTTACGCGTTTCAGGTTTGTTCCCGATAACGGCGAAAATGAAATTTGGCTTTTAAATTTTGCTTCGCATTCCGAGTCGCTTCAGGGGTGTAATCACCTTGTAAGCGCCGATTTTCCGTGTTATATGCGAAGGCGCATAAAAGAAGCCGCCAATGCGGATGTGGTTTACGGCGTCGGCGCAATAGGCGGAATGATTAGCATGGAGATTGAAAATGAGGACGTTTTGAAAAAAGAGCACCGCTTGCTTGAGTCTACCGAAAAAATAGGCGAAAAACTTGCGGATTATGCGCTTTCAATCTCAAACGACGAAAAACTGTCGCCCGTAATCAATTTTATACGTTCCGAATTTTTTGTCGAAGCCGATAATCCCGTTCTTGCGCTTGCCTGCAACTTAGGCATTATTTCTGCCGACAAATACGGCGACCGCGATTCGTCAAAGGGCTTTTCACTGAAAACCGAGCTGACTTATTTTGAAATCGGTTCTAAAAAAATGCTGTTTTTGCCTTGCGAAATCTTTCCCGAGCTTGTTTTCGGCGGTTTTCTTTCAAAAGACGAGTCCGCAACGGGCTTTGGCGAAGAGGTTAACCCGCCGCTTATTTCAAAAATTGTCGGCGATGACAGTATTCTTGTTTTCGGGCTTGCAAACGACGAGCTGGGTTACGTTCTGCCGCCAAACGACTTTTTGTTAAACGAAGAAAAGCCGTATCTTGAAAAGGCTATAGACCGCCACGGCAGACGCCATTATGAAGAAACAAATTCTTTAGGGCCTAAAACTGCTAGCGCCGTCGCAGAAGCAGTTCTTGAAGCCGTTCGTATTGTAAACGAAACAAAAGAAAAGAACAAAAACTTATAATAAAAACGCCTTATCGCACGTTTAAACCGTGTTATAAGGCGTTTTATTCTGTCAACTTAGCCGATATTTTTAAATTTTAAAGACTCTGCAACAGCAAGCGCGTCGCACCGCTCGTTTTCCGGGTGTTCGTTGTGGCCTTTTACCCATTTGAACTCTGCGTTATGAATTTCTAAAAGCCCTAAAAGCTTTTCCCAAAGGTCAACGTTTAAAGCGGGCTTTTTGTCGGCTTTTTTCCAACCGTTTTTTTGCCACGAATACACCCAGCCTTTTAAAACGGCGTCGCAAACATATTTTGAGTCTGTCGTAATTGTTACGTTACACGGCACTTTCAGCGCCGAAAGCGCCGAAATTACCGCAGTAAGCTCCATTCTGTTGTTTGTTGTAAGCGCTTCGCCGCCCGAAAGCTCTTTTTCTTTTCCGTTACAGCGCAAAATAGCGCCCCAACCGCCGGGACCGGGGTTTCCGGAACAAGCGCCGTCTGTAAAAATCTCAACGTTTTTCAAAAAATCCACTCCGAAATATGATGTGTATATTGTATCATAATCCCGCAAAAAGTAAAGCCGCGTTAGAGAAAAATCCTTATTTTTGAAAAAATGATTATTTTTAAACGAATTGGAAATACTTTCGTATTGCAGGGGACGACAGCTTCTCTGAACTTTTAATTCGGGGGTATTTTTATGAAAGCGGTAATAATGGCAGGCGGCGAAGGGAAAAGGCTCAGACCGCTGACCTGCACACTGCCTAAGCCGAAAGCGCCGATTTTAGGTAAGCCCGTCATTTTTTATGCCTTGGAAAAACTAACCAATCTCGGCATAGACGGGGCTGTTTTAACGCTCGGCTACAAAGCGTCCGAAATAATTTCGCTTTTTCCCGACGGCGAATACGCCGATATTCCTATAGAAACGGTTGTCGAGGAATTGCCCCTCGGCACTGCGGGCGGCGTTAAAAACGCGCTTCCCGACCCCGAAGAAACCGTGCTCGTTTTAAGCGGAGATGCTTTTTTTGACTTTGACCTGAAAGAGGCTTACGAGTTTCACAAGATGAATAAAAACGACGTTACCGTTATTTGCAAATATGTTGACGACCCGCGCGAATACGGCATTGTAAACGTTGACTCAGAAAGCCGTGTTATTGATTTTTCCGAAAAGCCGGGTTGGGAAAACGCCTTTTCAAACTTCGCAAATACAGGCATATATTTTTTAGAGCCGTCGGCTGTTTCCGATATACCCGAAAATACGGCTTTTGACTTTGCAAAAGACCTTTTCCCAAAGCTTCTTGCAAAAAATTATAAAATCGGAGCGTATAAAAGTACCGATTACTGGTGCGACATAGGCGATATTGAAAGCTTTAAACAGGTTCAGTTTGACATTTTAGACGGCAAAACCTCTTATAAACCGCCGCACGTTGCCGAGGGCGTATTTTCCGAGTCGCCCGTGCCAAAGGGCGAATATATTATAGTCCCGCCTGTGTTTTTCGGCAAAAACGTTCAAATAGAAGAGGGTGCTGTGATAGGGCCTTACGCCGTTATTTCGGACGGCTCTTTAATTTCGGGCGGCAGTAAAATACGCGATTCGGTGCTTCTTTCAAATATTTATGTTTCTTCAAACTGCAACATTAACGGCGCGCTTTTGTGCGAGGGCGTCTCGGTAAAACACGGCGCCGAAATTTTTGAAGGCGCAACCGTCGGGTGCGATTCTGTAATAGGCGAGGCGGCGCTTATAAGCGGCGGCGTCGGGGTGTGGCCGAAAAAAACGGTGCAGAACGGCGAGGTTGTGCGCGACAATATTAAGTATTCGCAAAAAGAAAGCAAAACCTTTATGCTTTCGGGCTTTATGTCGGGCGATTTCGGCGTTGAGCTGACCCCCGAAAAAAGCGCAAAGCTCGGCGCGGCTTTGGGCACGCTTTTTGAAAATATAAGAATCGGCGTCGGCATAGACGGCGAAGCAAATTCGCTCGCATTAAAATGCGGAATGCTCGGCGGGCTTATTTCAACCGGCGCAAAAAGCTTTGATTTCGGCAAATGCTTTAACGCGCAGATGTTTTACTATTCTTCGTTTTGCGACCTTGACACCGCCGTTTTTATCAGCGGCGGCAGTGAAGGCGCTTCGGTTTCGATATATGAAAACGGCGGCATACCTCTTTCAAGAGAGCATTTAAGAAGCCTTGAAATGATTATGAAGCAAAACGAGTTTAACAGATGCTCGGGCGGCGACTGCCGAAGCGTAAGCGTAATGAGCAGCATGGAGCAAATGTATATAAACGAGGCAGTAAGACAGTTTGAAGGGGATTTTGCGGACTTTGAAACATCTGCGTTTTCTTCAAACAAGCTTATAACCGACTGCGCAAACGAAGGACTAAAAAAAATCGGCTGTACTCTTGACGGCGACGACTTGATTTTTAAAATCAACGCCGAGGGAACGCGCCTTACCGTTATAGAAAACAGCGTCAGCTTTATTCACGAAAAGGTGCTGGCGGTTGTCGCATACGACGAAATGAAAAACGGAAACGATATTGCGCTTCCGTGGGAAGCGCCGCAGATAATAACGTCGCTTGCAAAAAATATCGGACGAAGGGTTTACAGATATTCCGAAAACTCTTCGTGCGAAGCGCGGCTTCTCGGAATAGGCTCAAAACAGCTTTGGGCGCGCGACGGCGTGTTTTTGATGTTTAAACTGCTTTCTGTTATGGCAAAAAGCGAAAAGTCATTGGAAAAGCTCGTCTTTGAGCTTCCCGAATTTTATGTTGCGAAAAAGGTGATGGAGATTGACGCTTCACCCGCAGTTATATCAAAAACACTGCTTGACGGCGATTTTGAAAAGAGCGAAAACGGCGGCATAATCCTCACGCGCAATACGGGCAGTGCTCGCGTAAAAAGCAATTCGGACGGCAAAGCACTGCGTATTATCGCCGAGGCTGTAAGCGTCGAAGCGGCCCGCGAGCTTTGCGCCGAGGCGGAACGTCTTATAGGCAATGTAACTATTGACAAAGATGAATTATAATAGTAAAATATATAAGTTAAATTATGGTTTTTTGCCGCTGTTCGGCGGCTACATATATACAGCATTAAAAACAGTACTAAAAATTTTTACGGAGAAATTATGCAAAACGAAAATAAGAGAAAAAAGCAGCA
>DJRI01000145.1:4371-6739 GCA_002440045.1 Ruminococcaceae bacterium UBA6364
CAGTATGCGCTTGCGGATGCGCCGCTGCTTTATACCGAAGACGATGTAAAATCCGCGCAGGCCGCTTTGACAAAAAAGCGTAAAACTTCAAAAAAAGGCACCGCGCCCTCTGCCGATAAGAGAGCGCCGAACAAAAGCACAACGAAAAAAAGCGCCCCGCCGCAGGAAAGAAAATCCTCTAAAAGCAGTGAACGCGCCCCTCGAAAGGACGGCTTGAAAACCGCAAAGAACGCAAAAAAATATCAGAAAATCACGCCGCCTAAAAAGACAATGCCCATAAAAATCGCATTTTTGGGCGGTCTTAACGAGGTCGGAAAAAATATGACCGTCTATGAGTACGGCGACAGTATGATTATTGTCGACTGCGGTCTTGCTTTTCCCGAGTCCGACCAGCTCGGCGTTGATTTCGTAATACCCGATTTTTCTTTTGTAGAGCGCAATGCCGATAAAATCAAGGGCATTTTAATTACTCACGGTCACGAGGACCACATAGGCGCGCTTTGCTATCTTTTAAAGAAAATAAACGCACCTGTTTTTGCAACGCTTTTAACTGCGGGGTTAATTAAGGGCAAGCTTTCAGAGCACAAGCTCGACCACGAGGTTGAAATTAACGTTGTAAACCCCGGCGACGAAGCGGAATTGGGCGATTTCAGGGTTGAATTTATAAACGTCAATCACTCTATTCCGGGCGCTGTGGCGCTTGCAATCAAAACCGACGCGGGCGTTATCGTTCAGACGGGCGACTTTAAAATAGACACAAACCCCATAGACGGCGGTATAATTAATCTTGCAAGGCTTGCGCGCCTCGGCGACGAGGGGGTTTTGTGCCTGCTTTCAGACTCCACAAACGCCGAACAGCCGGGTTATTCTCAAAGCGAAAGCAAGGTCGGCGAAACCTTCCAAAGCCTTTTCTCAAAGGCGGGCGACAGGCGAATAATAATCGCCACATTCGCTTCAAACATACACCGTGTTCAGCAAATTATCAATATCGCTTCGCAAACCGGCAGAAAAGTCGCTCTCTCGGGCAGAAGTCTTGAAAACGTTACGGCAATCGCGGCGGAGCTCGGTTATATCCACATTCCCGAAGGCACGCTTATAAAAGCCGAAGAAATTAAAAAATATTCCGACGACAGGCTTGTTATAGTCACGACGGGCAGTCAGGGCGAAGCTATGTCGGCGCTTTCAAGAATGGCTTCAAGAAGCCACCGCCAGGTCGAAATTACGCCGAACGACTGCGTAATTATTTCGGCAAGGCCGATTCCCGGCAACGAAAAAACAGTTTATAAAGTCATTAACGACCTTTTAAAGCTCGGTGCCGAGGTTATTTATGAAAAAATGTACGACGTGCACGTTTCGGGTCACGCTTGCCAAGAGGAGCTTAAAATTATGCTTTCTCTCGTGAAGCCTAAGTATTTTATACCCGTTCACGGCGAGCAAAAGCATTTAAGGCATCACGCGGCGCTTGCCGAAGAAGTGGGCGTACCGTTTAACAACATAATTATTGCCGATAACGGCTGCGAAGTTTCCGTAAGCGACGAGTCAATTGCCGTTACGGGCACGGTCACAAGCGGCAAGGTTTATGTTGACGGCTACGGCGTGGGTGACGTCGGCGCGCGAGTTATGCGCGAAAGACAGCACCTCGGGCAGGACGGAATCATCATTATTTCTGCTTCTGTTGACGGCGCTTCGGGTGAATTGCTTGCAGGACCCGATGTTTATTCAAAGGGCTTTGTTTATGTTAAAGAAGCTGAGTTTTTAATGAAAGAAGCCGTAACGCTTTCAATGAGCGTTATCGACAGCTTTCCGCCTTACAGCTTTGATATAAATTCAATGAGCAACAAGCTTCGCGACGAAATTTCGCGCCTTATGTATGAAAGAACAAAGCGCAGTCCGATGATTTTGCCGATTATAATGGAAGTTTAATTGCAGGGGAAAAGCGGTGATATTTTGAATTTTAAAACAACGGTTTCGAGAGCGCCCGTGGGCTTCACGGCGTCGGGGCTCTTGCTGATACTTTCAGCCGTTTCGTTTTGTTTTGACGTGCGTGCGGGTATTGCGGCCTCAATCGTATTTCTTGCGGTTCTGGCTTTGAGCATATCTTATTCGGTTTTTAACGTAAAGGCGGCAAAAAGGTTTATTTCCGAAATGAACAAAAGCTTTACTGCCGGCGAAACCGACGCTGTTGACGCATTTCCTTTGCCGGGCGTGATTTGCGACCCCTACGGTAATATGGTTTGGTGCAACGATTTGTTTGAGTCGTCTTTTCTTACGGGCGAACAGTCTTCGCATTTTCGGCTTAAAGAGCTTTTGGGCGGTAAAAGCTTTTCGGAGCTTATAAAGTGTTCAAGCTTTGATACGCAATACGGCG
>DJRI01000060.1:0-1147 GCA_002440045.1 Ruminococcaceae bacterium UBA6364
GGCAACGCCGTTTTCCTTAATATTTCCGCGTTTACGCGGAATATAATCGCGGCAAAGCCGCGTGCTAAAAGCTAACAGCTAACAGCAAACAGCTCGCGCACGGCAAAGCCGCGCGCTACTTCCTATCTCTGTAATACTGCGTATGCGTTTTGGGGTGCTTATTGGTGCGCCAAATTTCGTCGGCGACGGGCTGCCACTCTTTGCTGAACTCGTCGCAGCGCGCGCAAAGGGTTTCAACGTCCTCGCTCACGATAAGGTCGGTGCTTTTTGCGCCCGTTTCTTTGATTATTGCGCGGAGCTTTTCGGGATTTTCAAGCATGGGGCACGGCCTTAAATGGTTGTCGTTAAACGGCTGACCCTTTCTGTATGCCATAAACAGCGGCTTTCTTAAAGCGTCAAGAAGCGTGTCGGTTCTGATGTTTGAGTCCGAATAATGAATGAACACGCACGGCTCTATATCGCCGTTTGAGTTGACGTGGAAATAGTTTCTGCCGCCGGCGATACAGCCGCCGACATACTCGCCGTCGTCCTGGAAATCCATAACAAACATCGGCTTGCCCGTTTTGCCGTTACGCATTTTTTTCATAAAATAGTACATATATTTGCGCTGCATGGGCGTTGGGATAAGCTCTTTATCGGCGTCGTGCCCGACGGGCATATAGTTGAAATAAAACGCGTATTTCACGCCGAGGTCAACCATTTTGTCAAGAAAAGCGTCGTCCGTTACAGCCTCAACATTTTTTCTTGTGTAGCAAATCGAAATGCCGAAAAGAATTTTTTCACGCTTTAAAAGCTCCATCGCCTTTAAAGTGCGGTTGTAAGCGCCTTCGCCGCGGCGGTCGTCATTGCTTTCTTTTGTGCCCTCAATGCTTAATGCAAGCGTAATATTGCCGCATTTTTTTATGTCGCGGCACAGCTTTTCGTCAACAAGCGTTGCGTTTGTATAAATAAGAAACGTACATTCGGGATTTTCTTTTGCAAGCGTGACTATATCGTCTTTTCTTATAAGCGGCTCGCCGCCCGTCAGCATATAAAAATGCGTGCCGAGCGCCCTGCCCTGTTTCACAATTGAGCGCATTTCGTCAAGAGAAAGCTTTAAAGCATGGCCGTATTCAGCCGCCCAGCAGCCCTTGCAGTGAAGATTGCA
>DJRI01000060.1:1213-6606 GCA_002440045.1 Ruminococcaceae bacterium UBA6364
GTTTTGTTCCGTAATACCCCGCGTGAACGCCCAGTGAAAGAAGAAGCGATTTTATAAGCCCGCGGTCAACGTCGCGCAGAATGTTCTCGGCAAGGGTCAGGTAACAGTTGTCGCCCGATTTAACAGCCGCCTTCATTTTTGTGAAGTTTTCGGGGGGGAACATTTTAAAATGCCTTTCGGCAACGTTAAGAATTTTTAAAAGATTTTTTTGCGGAGCTTTGTCGATATATTTTAGAATACCCGAAATAGCTATATCGGCTGCAAAGTGAACCCCAAAATGCTCTGTCACCGAAAAAACCTCCCTTCAAGGTGTGCCGCAAGCGGTTTACGGTCGAAATTACAAAAATACATATGGAATAATACCATAATTCACGAATTTTGTAAACAAGCTAAAGCCTTTTTTTGGCACTTAAAAGAATTATTAGAACTTTACACAAATTTTATTCATTTTAAGAGCGGTTATATGAAATTTTCAATAACGCGCGGCACAATTCGCGTCGGGTATTTACAAAGCCGCTCTTTTGGTGTATACTGAAAAAACAAAATAAAAATTTGCAGAGGGTTTATATTATGAAAAGAGTTTTAACCTACGGCACTTTCGACCTGCTTCATTACGGTCACATAAATCTTTTAAGACGAGCCAAAGAATTGGGCGACTATCTTGTAGTTGCGCTTTCGACCGACGAGTTTAACGCAATCAAGGGCAAAAAGGCTTATCACAGCTATGAAACGCGCAAAAAGATGCTCGAAGCCATAAGATATGTTGACCTTGTTATTCCCGAAAACAGCTGGGAGCAAAAAATTCAGGACGTGCTCGACTATAAAATCGACATTGTGGTTATGGGCTCGGACTGGGCGGGAAGCGACAAGTTCGATTATCTTAAAGATTATTGCGAGGTCGTTTATCTTGACAGAACGCCCGGCATCTCGACAACGCAGATTAAGCACGACCTTAACTTTAAAGAGGCTGTTAACGGCGTTGACCAGCTGCCCGAATAAAACAAAAAAATCAACTGTCCTTTGCCCCGTGAATTAACCCTCACGGGGCTTAATTTATGTGTTTTATGTGTTGACCGAACGGGGCTTTATATATTATAATAAGTTATTATATTTATCAATTTTTCTTTTGTGTTATATCGGAGGCTCTTTTATGACAGGTGTTATCGACGTCGGCGGCGGCATGCGCGGCATTTACGGCGCGGGTGTTTTTGACGGCTTTCTTGACAGCGGCATTTCTTTTGACAAGGTTGTCGGCATATCCGCGGGCAGTGCGAACGCCGCGTCTTTTCTTGCGGGGCAAAAAGGCAGAAACCGCCGTTTTTATGAGGAATACTCTTTCAGAAAAGAGTATATGAGCCTTAAAAATTTTATTGAAAAAGGCTCTTATGTTGACCTTCAATACGTTTATGAAACCCTGAGCATAAAAGGCGGCGAAGATCCGCTTGACTGTAAAAAAATAAAAGAAAGCCCCGCAGAGCTTTTTGTTCCTGCAACAAACGCCGTAACGGGCGGGTGCTCTTTGTTTACAAAGGACGATATAAACGATTTCGATTATTTCCCTTTAATGGCGTCGTCGTGCCTTCCGATAGTCGGAAAGCCCGTTTTTAAAAACGGCGTGCCGTATTTTGACGGCGGAATGTCCGACCCCGTGCCCGTAAAAATGCTTTGCGATATGGGCTGCGACAAAATTGTTCTTATTCTTACAAAGCCGAAAGACGTTTTGCGCACCCCCGGCAAAGACGCCTATGCCGCAAAGCTTCTTAAAAAGAAATACCCGAAAGCGGCAGAGGGGCTTTCTTACAGATACAAGCGCTATAACGAGGGCGTTTTGCTTGCAAAAAAGCTTGAAAAAGAAGGCAAAGCGCTTATAATCGCACCCGACGACTGCTGCGGCGTGGATACGCTTAAAAGAACAAAAGAAAGTCTTGAAGCTTTGTATAAAAAAGGTTATAATGATTCAAGAACCGCACTGTCTTTTATCTGAAAAGGAGATTGAAAATGAAGCATCTGTCCGATTTCTATTTACTCATCGAAGAAAAATGCCGCTTCCCCGAAGAAGCGTGCGACGTTCTTAACGCCGTCGCAAAACGCCTTGACGAGGAGCCTGATTTTGCCGCGGAATTTGACAGGGCAAGGCGGCTGTTTATGTTCCCGAAAGCGCACAATATTCACAGATACCTCGATATGATAAAAAACACAGCCGAAAAATACGGCGTACCCGAATATACGCTCGACCTTGTTTTTCTTATGTCGTGCTCGGAGCTTTTATACCGCCGCTTTAAAGCGCGCGGCGTTTCGGATGAAATTTTTTGGGAGTCTATGAACGACCTGCGCTACAAGCTTCTTGAATGTATGGAGTGCGAAGGCGTTGTCGGCACGTTTGTTGCAAGCTGGTTTCAGGGCTTTTATGAAGTTGACCGCTTCGCTCTCGGCAGATTTCAGTTTGAAGAGCGCGACTTTCCGTGCGACTTTACGACAAGCGCCGGCTTTAAAATCAAAAAGGGCGACGCTTGCGTAAACTTCCATATACCCTCATCGGGCGTTCCGCTTTCTGACGAGGTGCGTTTTGACGCTTACAAAAAAGCATACGACTTTTTCTCTCATTGCAGAAAAGACAATAACATATATTTCATTTGCAGCTCATGGCTTCTTTATCCAAGGCACCGCGAGTTTTTGCCCGAAAACCTCAATATCCGCCGCTTTATGGACGATTTTGAGATTTTTGACAGCTCCGAGCACGAAGGCTTCGGCGATGACTGGCGCGTTTTCGGCCATTATACCGACTTTCCGCTTGAAGAGTGGCCCGAAGATACCGCTTTGAGAAGAGCCTATAAAAAATGGCTCACCGACGGCAACCCCACGGGGCACGGCTGCGGCGTTATCGTCTTTGACGGCGAAAAAATATTGCGTTAAAAAATTTTTCCGATTTTCATAAAGGAGCACATTTATGCCGAATACCGTTATATTCACACCTCAGCTTACAAGGCGCATTTCACATTTCAAAAAATATGATATAGAAGTCCCCAAAAAGCTTCTCGAAAAGCACTCAAAACGCCCCGACCTTTCGGACTTTCCGTATCCGCTTCCGTGCAGAAAAAGCAGTTACACCTGTTTTTGCGAGGGCGAAAACGGCGTTATGTGGTACGGCGGCACGGGCGGCGTTACGCGCTTTGACGAAAACGCCGAAAGCATTTATGACAAGGTGATGTTTTTCAGCGCAAAAAGAGACCTTCTCGACAACAACGTTTCGGCTCTCGAAGCCGACGGCGACGGCGTGTGGGCGCTCACAGACACGGGCGTCGCGCACATCGAAATGGTAAAAATGACCATGGAAGAAAAGGCATATGCACTGCTTCACGAAACGCTTACATACGTTCAGCGTCACGGAATGGTCAGCCAAAAAAAGCTTTCCGAAAGCAGCAACATAAAATCGGCGCTTCCGCACGGGCATTCGGATAACGACGGCTGTTTTACTTCGGGCTTTGCCATAGGCGAAATATTCCGCTATGCAACGCTCAAGCGCGAAAAAGGCGCGTTCTCTCCGGAGACGCTTGACGCGCTTAAAACCGCAACAAGAGCAAGCGAAGCGTGCCTTTTGCTTATGTATATAGCGGGCCGCGGCGACGGCTTTGTTTCAAGAACATACGTCACAAGCAACGAAATAGTGCCCGACGACGGACTGTTTTATAAAAAGAACGGCGAAACCGCCGTGTGCCTCAACACAACAGCCGCCCGCGAAAGAAAGCTTGTCGGCCATGAGGTTAAAGCCGACGCACCCATTCCGAAAAGGCTCAGAAAGCTTTATGCCGACGAGGGCTTTGAAGATGAGGATATAACATACAAGGGCGACACAAGCAGCGACGAAATCACGCTTCACTACCTTCACCTGCTTGTTGCTCACGAGTTTCTCGGAAAAGAGGACCCCGAGCTTGACGAGCTTATAATTCACGCCGCAAAAGCCACAATGGACCACATAATAACCCACGGCTTTGAGCTTTATGAATGCGACAACAAGCCTACGACATGGGCAAAGTGGAGCAAGGAATATTTTGAAACCGACATCGGCTGGGCAGACGCGTGCCTTAATTCAGCCGAGGTTATGATGTATCTTAAAGTCACAATGCACGTTTCGGGCGAAGAGGGCATTTATAAAGAAGCTCTTGAAAAGCTTGAAAGCGAAGGCTATCTTGACCTTGTCACAAAGCATTTTGACCGTTTCCATCAGGCGAGCCTTGCTTTGGGAGTAGACGACCGCGAAGAGGTTATGTACGGCGACCATATGCTTGCGGTAGCTTCGTTCTTTGCTCTTATTTCGCTTGAAAAGGACGAGAAAAAGAAAGAGCTGTTTAAAGAGGGCTTTCGCTCATGGCGGTATACGTTAGCGCCCGAGTTTAACCCCGGCTATGACTTTCTTTATTTTATTTCCGACCCCGAAAACGCCCGCCCCGACGAAGAACGCATTAAAACATGGTTTTACCGTTTCGGCGTTTCGCGCCTTGCAAGCGGCGTTTCGCTTACAGAGCGCATAGACATTCCCAAAAAGCGCCTTCGCGGCGATTATTACGAAACAAGCGTGCTTCTTCCCAATGACGAGCGGTTTATTGCAAAATACGACAGAAATCCGCTTGAATACAAAAATGAGGACAGCGGCGGAACGTTCTGCATAGAAAGCTGTTATCCCTTTACCTTTGCCTATTGGATTGGCAGATATTTCGGACTTATAGCGGAGGAAAACATATGAAAACCGACATCAAGCTTATTGGCAACGCACACCTCGACCCCATTTGGCTCTGGCGCTGGCAGGAGGGCTGCGGCGAGGTCCTTCAGACCTTCAGAAGCGCTCTTGACAGGCTCAAAGAATACGACGATTTTGTATTCACGTGCTCTTCTGCCTCATACTACAAGTGGGTTGAAGATATTGACCCCGAAATGTTTGAAGAAATCCGCGCAATGGTAAAGCGCGGCAGATGGGTCCCCGTAAACGGCTGGTGGGTTCAGCCCGACTGCAATATGCCCTCGGGCGAAAGCTTTGCAAGACAGGCTCTTTACAGCCAGCTTTATTACTACGAAAAATTCGGCATAACCTGCAAAACGGGCTATAACGTTGACTCGTTCGGTCACAACGCCATGATGCCCCAGCTTTTAATAAAGGGCGGCATGTCTGCTTATGTTATGATGCGCCCCGGCATGCACGAAAACAGCAATATCCCCGAGGATGTTTTTTGGTGGGACAGCCCCGACGGCTCACGCATTCCCACATACCGCATCCCGGACGGCTACGGCATGAGCGGCAAAAAAAGCCTTGACAGAGCGCTTGAAGAGCTTAACAGCCGTGCAAATAAAAACGGCCACGGAATGATGCTTCTTTACGGCGTCGGCAACCACGGCGGCGG
>DJRI01000020.1 GCA_002440045.1 Ruminococcaceae bacterium UBA6364
CCTTGTCCAGAATGACGTCCGGGAAGGAATGGATGATCGCCCGGAGGAACTGGTACGGGGAGATGAAGTTGTCAAAATTGGAGAGCGGAGCCACGTTCTGAATCCGGGGATCGTGCGCGTCAAAGGTGATGAAATTCTTGACGCCGAGATCCACCAGCTCACGGAACATGTTGGCGCCGTCCAGAGATTCCCGCCCGGATCTCTTATGCTGACGGCCCTCATACAGGAAGGGCATGATCACGGAAATGCGGGCGGCCTTGCCGTTGATGGCGGCAACAATCCGCTTCAGATCCTGAAAATGATCGTCCGGGGACATGTGATTGATGAAGCCGTTCATTTTGTAGGTGAGAGAGTGATTGGTAACATCGGTAAGAATGAAAATATCCTTGCCGCGGCAGGAATCCGTAATGATTCCCTTTCCTTCGCCGGTGCCGAACCGGACACACTCTGCCTGCATCCTGTAATCGTCACGGACATAATCCTGAAAAGCGGTATCGCCTTTAGCGATGTTGTCATCGTAGTGCTTCCGGAAGGATACCAGATAATCGTTGACTTCATTTCCCAACGCCTCAGCGGAGGGAAGAACAACAAGCTCAAGCGGAGCGACCGGGATGCGGCGTTCCAGCTTCTGGTGCAGCTGCAGATCAGACATGGACATACTCCTTGTTTTTATTTATGTGATGCATCGAACCATTGCAGAAATCCTGAATTCACACTGGAAATCAGGATGCGGCCGTCCTGTCTTCAGGCGCTGACCGGATGTGAAATCAGATCTCCTGCGGTTTCATCCGCGAGATCTTCTGCCGATGGCGCCCCTGTGGCATACGAAGGAATATGCATGTCAGACGGCCTATTCATTGTACTTTTAATGTAAGGAACCCGCAAGCGGTTAATTTCTGCGTCAGGAAGATCAGACGGCTTGGGGATTCTTTACCCATTCCGGAAAAATTGACCTTTTTTTAACGGGAGAACGTGCTACAATATAAATGAACTTTGGTCATAAATAAAGACCGATGAAAACAAAATCAAGAATCATTTAAGCAGGCGGGAGAACTGTTTGGCGGAAGGTCTTTCTATGGGACAGGCAGCAAATGGTTCCGCAGAGCTTTGCGGAAGGAGGAAGGATCATGGCAAATAAACTGACACACGCGGCAGAACGCGCAGCATTTCAGGCGGTTTTGAAGACAGCGGGAAGAAAGGCCGTTTCGAACCGCGAGGAAGGATTTGTCGGCGTCATTGACGCGATTCAGAAAATCAATGGAGATACCTGGCCGCCGGAAGCCTATGACAGACTCCGCGCAACGTTCAGCAAGGACGGCAAGTGGACGAAATTCTTCAACAACCTTCTGGACTATGCCGATCTGGACTATCTGGAAGGACTGTTCATGTCCTTTGGCTTTGAGGCAGGTTTTTCCGGATACAAGGAGACGAAAAAGGCGGCACAGAAGTACGGCGTCAGCATTCCGTGGGTCATCCTGTTCGATCCGACCTCAGCCTGCAACCTGCACTGCACCGGCTGCTGGGCATCCGAGTACGGGCATCAGCTGAATCTTTCCTATGAGGATATGGACAAGATTGTTACGGAAGGAAAGGAGCTCGGCATTCACGGCTATGTCATGACGGGCGGTGAGCCGACTGTTCGCAAGAACGATATCTTCCGTCTCGCGCAGAAGCACAAGGACTGTGGCTTCATGCTGTTTACG
Source organism: Ruminococcaceae bacterium UBA6364 (assembly GCA_002440045.1). Taxonomy (GTDB): domain Bacteria; phylum Bacillota; class Clostridia; order Oscillospirales; family Acutalibacteraceae; genus DTU089. The sequence continues at coordinate 1,704 of DJRI01000020.1, forward strand.
AACGGCACACTGGTGGATCAGGAGTTCTGCGACGAGATGAAGAAGTCGAAGAACATTGTCCTGTCCATGTCGATCGAGGGCTACGAGGACACGACGGATGCAAGGCGTGGCCATGGAACCTTCCAGAAGGTCATGGATACCATGGACCTTCTTCATAAGAACGGACTGGTCTATGGCACATCTATCTGCTATACGAGAGCCAACTGCGAGGCAGTCACCTCGGATGAGTTCATGGATTTCCTGATTTCCAAGGGAGTTGCGTTCAGCTGGTATTTCCACTTCATGCCGGTCGGAATGGATGCGACGATGGATCTTGTTCCGACACCGGAGCAGCGTGAATATATGTATCACCGCGTTCGCGAAATCCGCGGCTACGAGGGCGGCAAGCCGATCTTCGCAATGGACTTCCAGAATGACGGTGAGTGGGTGAACGGATGTATCGCAGGCGGCAAGAACTACTGCCACATCAACCCGAACGGAGATGTGGAGCCCTGTGTATTCATTCACTACTCCGGGGCGAACATCCACGAGAAGAGCCTTCTGGAGTGCCTGCAGCAGCCGCTGTTCAAGCTCTATCAGAAGAACCAGCCCTTCAATGAAAACCTGCTGCAGCCCTGTCCTTTCCTGGAGAACCCGGAGAAGCTTCAGGCGATCGTCAAGGCAGCCGGTGCGAAGAGCACAGACCTGACAGAACCGGAGACGGTCGAGCATCTCTGCGGAAAGTGCGAGAACTACGCCAAGGAGTGGGCTCCGGTTGCAGACAAGCTCTGGAAGTCTAACCATCCGGATTATGAGAAGAGCAAGAAGGAAATTGTGCTGAAGTAAGCTCGTTTATATCGCGTCTCTGACATAGTACAGGCCGAAAGCCCACGATTTGTTGTGATGGCTTTCGGCCTTTATACGTTGCATGAATTGCAAAACAAGAATGCCAAGGATGGGAGGGCTTGTGCTAAGATAAAAGAAGCATGCGGCCTTTTGCAGGATCGCAGACAAGTGGGAAAGGATTTTAGAAACCATGTACACCTTATTGCTGGCACTGATTTATCTTGCATTCATCAGTCTTGGGCTTCCCGATTCACTTCTCGGCTCCGGGTGGCCGGTGATGCACAACGAGCTCGGGGTTCCTGTATCCTACATGGGAATTGTGTCGATGATCATTTCCGGCGGAACGATCGTGTCGAGCCTTCTTTCGGACCGTCTCACCCGCAGATTTGGAACGAGAATCGTGACGGTCGTGAGCGTGTTTCTCACTGTGCTCGCGTTGCTTGGCTTTTCCTGCTCCAGCCGCTTCTGGATGCTGATGCTTTTCGGGATTCCCTACGGCCTTGGTGCAGGAGCGATTGATGCGGCGCTCAACAATTACATTGCCCTTTATTACAAGGCGAAGCATATGAGCTGGCTGCATTGCTTCTGGGGCGTCGGTACGATCATCAGCCCGTTCATTATGAGCTACGCGCTGGTGAACCGCACCTGGAACAGCGGATACCGGATTGTAGGTCTGATTCAGCTTGCGATTGCGGTTCTTCTCCTGGTAACGCTCCCTGTCTGGAAGGTGAACGAAACGAAAACCGAAGCGTCGGGAAAGAGTGTCGGTCTTTTCGGTGCGCTGCGCATCGAGGGGGTTCCGTTCCTTTTGACTGGATTTTTTGCATACTGTGCCGCGGAGGCGACCACCATGCAGTGGGCGGCCACCTACTTTGCAGAGGTAAAAGGGATTCCTGCGGAGCGCGCGGCGGGCTTTGCTGCGCTGTTTTATATCGGAATTACGGCAGGGAGATTCGTCAGCGGCTTTATTACGGACAAGCTTGGTGACCGGAGAATGATTCAGCTTGGTACCGGAATCCTGCTCTGTGGAATTGCGGCACTTCTTCTGCCGGTAAGCTCCTACCAGGCGGCATTCATTGCCTTTCTGGTAATCGGCTTTGGGTGCGGACCGATCTATCCCTGCATCATTCACTCTACACCGGATAATTTCGGCGCGGAGAATTCGGGTGCGATCATTGGAATCCAGATGGCAAGTGCCTACGTCGGGTCCACCTTTATTCCGCCGATTTTCGGTCTGATCGGAAACCATGTGACCTTCGCGGTCATGCCGGTTTTCCTGCTGATCTTCTTTATCCTGATGATCGTAATGGTGGAGAAGACATTCCGGATGACAAAAAAGGGATGATGAGAAAGGAACTTTTCATTCCCAGGGGGACTTGGAGAATATGACAGCGCATTATCACCTTCCCGGACTGTTTGAATTCTACGAGCTGTACCGAATCTTCCTGCCGCTGTTTCGAAAGCACCGGGAGTATTTCTATGACTGGTGTGACATCGGCTCAGTATACGGAGCGCCAGCGGGGTGTCTCTGGGGCGGCGGCCGCATAGAGGAAGGAGAGGAAGAGCCGCAGGAGGTACTGACGCTCCTTCGGGAATACGGGATTTCGGCAAGACTTACCTTCAGCAACTCGCTTCTTCGCAGGGAGCATCTTTCAGATCCGGAATGCAATGCGCTCTGCAAAATGTTCGCCGGAGAAGAGGGAGTAGAGAACGGCGTCATCGTCCACTCGGAGCTTCTTACGGAGTACCTTCGGGAGCACTATCCGCAGCTGTATCTGGTTTCTTCCACGACGAAGGTTCTCACGGAGTTTGAGGATTTCCGGAAGGAAACGGAGCGGAGTGCGTTCCGGTATGTTGTTCCGGATTTTCGCCTGAACCGGGAGCTTTTACTTCTTGCTTCCCTCCCGGATGCGCAGAAGGATAAGGTGGAATTCCTTTGCAACGAGTGCTGCTGGTTTGGCTGCAGAGAGCGGAAGGCCTGCTATGAGGCGGTCAGCAGACTGAGCCTTGGAGAGAAGGGGCCGGAACACCGCTGCAGAGCTCCGCACGCAGAAGAAGGATACCGGTTTTCCCGGGCGATGGAGAATCCGGGCTTTATTGGCGTTCAGGACATCAGGAACACATATCTTCCCATGGGATTTTCCAATTTCAAGATCGAGGGCCGCGGCCTCGGAAGTGCGCTGGTGCTGGAGTTTCTTCTATACTACATGACGAAGCCGGAATGCCAGCTGAAGGTCCGGGAGGCGGTTTATCTTGATAACAGGCTGGATCTGTTCTGAGAAAGCCAGGACGCAGAGTAAAACAATAGAGTCCCCCTCGTCGCCGTCGGAAAGTCAGAGGATGAAAGGGCTTGCCATGTGCGGAACCGTTATAAAAATTCTGTTTTTTCGGAACATGTGTTACAATACCATCTGTATGTGCGGAGATAGTCTGTCCGCACACAGCTTTCAGAGCGTTTGATAGATCAGAATTTACAGGAAACAGAACAGATTATGTCTAAGAAAAAATCCAAACCGATCGTAGCCATTGTCGGCCGTCCCAATGTAGGAAAGTCCACGCTGTTCAACGCCATCGCGGGAGAGAGAATCTCCATTGTGGAGGATACTCCCGGCGTAACCAGAGACCGGATCTACGCGGATGCGAGCTGGCTGAATTACAATTTTACCCTGATTGATACCGGCGGAATCGAGCCGGACTCGAATGATATCATCCTGTCCCAAATGCGGGAGCAGGCCCAGATCGCCATTGACATGGCGGATGTCATTCTGTTTCTCGTGGATATCCAGTCCGGCGTACAGGACTCGGATTCCAAGGTGGCAGATATGCTGCGCCGTTCCCACAAGCCGGTCGTCCTGACCGTCAACAAGGTGGACAAGCCAGTGCAGATGCAGCCGTATGTTTATGAATTCTACAACCTCGGCATCGGGGATCCGATTCCGGTTTCCGCATCAGGCAAGACCGGCATCGGCGATCTCCTTGATGAAGTGGTTCGTCATTTCCCGGAGGGCTCGGATGACATCGAAGAGGATGATACCGTCCGCGTTGCCATCATCGGCAAGCCCAACGTCGGAAAATCCTCGCTTGTGAACACAATAATCGGCGAAGAGCGTATGATAGTTTCGGATATTGCGGGAACAACGCGCGACGCTACCGACAGCTTTGTCGAAAACGAATTCGGAAAATTTATGTTTATAGATACGGCGGGGCTTAGGCGCAAATCAAAAATTGACGACGCCGTTGAGCGCTACAGCGCTTTGAGGACCGATATGGCGGTTGAAAGAGCCGAGGTGTGCGTTATTATGATAGACGCGCTTGAGGGCTTTACCGAGCAGGACAGCAAAGTGGCAGGCAAAGCGCTTGAAGCGGGCAAAGGCTGCATTATCGCCGTCAACAAGTGGGACGCATATGAAAAAGACGGCAAAACGATGGACTCCTACAGAAAACAGCTTATGAAGGATTTTTCGTTTATGTCGTTCGCGCCCATAATATTTATTTCGGCAAAAACAGGGCAGAGGATTGACAGGCTGTATGAACTTATAAAGTTTGTAAACGAGCAAAACGCAATGCGTATTAAAACAGGCAGATTAAACGAAATCCTTGCCGCCGCCACATTGCGCGTTCAGCCGCCCACCGACAAAGGCAAGCGCCTTAAAATCTATTATATGACCCAAACCTCCACGCGCCCGCCCACGTTTGTGTTTTTCGTCAATAACGCCGAGCTTTTCCATTACAGCTATCAGCGCTACCTTGAAAATCAGATTCGTGAGGTTTACGGCCTTGAAGGCACACCCGTGCGCTTTATAATAAGAGAGCGCAGTGAAAAAAGTAAACATTAACAGAAAACAATCCTCCGCAGTTTTTGTCTGCGGGGGATTATTTATTAATTCTCTTTAATATTCCTTAATACGGCGCTTTCTGCTTGAAAAACAGGGGCGAATGTGCTATACTTTATGTGAATATGAGCTACGGCGGTGTTTAATGTGAAAAAAGAAGTAAACATAGGCTTTATCGGCATCAGCGGCAGGGGCTCGAGTATGCTCGACCTTCTTTTACAGGTTGAGGGCGTGCGCGTTCCCGCAGTCTGCGACAAGGTAGTCGAAAGAGCCGAAAACGGAATTGAAATAGTCAACAAAAGAACGGGCAACGCTTACCCCGTTCATGCTTATATAGATTATAAAGAGCTTCTCAAAAACGAAAAGCTTGACGCTGTTATGATTTGCACAACGTGGATAACGCACGCAAGAATAGCGATTGACGCTATGCGCGCGGGCTGCAACGTTGCGTTTGAGGTCGGCGGCGCATCTTCGATAGAAGAGTGCTGGCAGCTTGTAAGAACAAGCGAGGATACGGGCAAATTCTGCATGCTTCTTGAAAACTGCTGCTACGACCGCAACGAAATGGCTCTTTTCAATATGATAAAAATGGGGCTTTTCGGCGAAATTACCCATATGGAGGGCGGCTATCGCCACGACCTTCGCGAAGAAATCTGCATGGGAAGAGAAAATATTCACGGCAGGCTCTTTAACTTTATGCACAGAAACGGCGAGCTTTATCCCACGCATCAGCTCGGCCCCATTTCAAAGGCGCTCGGCATAAACCGCGGCAACAGATTTTTGACCCTTGTTTCAATGTCGTCAAAATCGCGCGGACTTAACGAGTGGATAAAAAGCCGCAAGGGCGAGGATTACGATATAGCAAATTATGCGTTTAACCAGGGCGACGTCACCACCACAATAATCAAATGTGCAAACGGCGAAACAATAACGCTTACGCACGATTGCTCCACCCCGAGACCGTATTCGAGAAACTATGTTATCGAGGGTACAAAGGGCATTTATTCGGAAAGCGACGGCGAATGCGGAGGGCTTTATCTTGACAGCTTCTCCGACGGCGAGCCGCGTTGGCGCGAATTTAAGGATTACCGCGAAAAATACGAGCATCCGCTTTGGCAGGCATATGAAAAAGGCGGTATAAAAGCGGGGCACGGCGGAATGGACTATCTCGTGCTTTCAGCGTTTGTCGAAAGCCTTTTGCTTGAAGCAAAACCGCCGATAGACGTTGATGACACCGCTTCGTGGATGGCAATTACTTGCCTTTCGGAGCAGTCCGCCGCAATGGGCGGTATGCCCGTTCCCGTGCCGGACTTTACAAACGGTATGTGGATAGACCGCGAGCCTTACAGAAAAGGCACATATTGTCTTGAAGAGGTCTGCGCGTTCGGCTCGGGCGACGATTGCGAATAATTTTTTACGGGAGTATTTATGAAGTATTACATAGGAGTTGACGGCGGCGGCACAAAAACCGCGTTCGCCCTTTTTGACGAAAACAAAAATATGCTCTCTCTTGTTGAGGGCAAAGGCTCAAATCACGAAAACCTTGAAGGCTCTTTTTCAGAGGCGGCGGATATTCTTGCCGACGGCATCAATAGCCTTTTAAAAGAAAACGGCAAAACGCTTTCGGATATTGGCGGAATCCTTATGGGGCTTGCGGGTATAGACCACCCCTATCAGCACGACGCAGTGTGCGAAGAGCTCGAAAAGCGCGGCATAAGCGGCGCAAGAATTTATAACGACGGCTTTATCGTAATCAAAGCGGGCGCTTGCGGCGCCGGCATCGGCTATAACTGCGGCACGGGAACGTGTTGTAACTCGGTTGACAGCCGCGGCGAAATGCTTCAGGTCGGCGGGTTTGACAGGCTTTCGGGCGACAAGGGCAACGGTCATTGGCTCGCAACGGAGTGCTACAGAATAGCCTATGACGATATTTGCCTTAAAAAGAGAAAAAGCCTTGTTACAGAGCTTCTTAAAGAAAGGCTCGGCGTAAATGACCGCGACTCGCTTCTCGCGCTTTTGCAAAAGCTTGAAAGCGACGAGGCTGAAAGTGTTATAAGAACGCTTATTGTTGCGTTTTTTGAGTGCGCCAACAAAGGCGACGAAGCTTGCCTTGAGGTTATTGAAGAAATGGCTCAGCGCGGCGCGGATTTTATTTGCGCGCACCTTAATCTTATGCAGTTTGACGGCGACGAAGTTAACGTTGTGCTTTCGGGCTCAATGCACACAAAGCTGCCCTCAGACCTCTATATTAAAAGAATGGGCGAAATAATCAAAGAGCGAAGCGGCAGAAACATTAAATTCATAAAGCTCAACGCCGCGCCCGTAACAGGCTGTGTCAATTGGCTTCTTGAGGACGAAGCAAAATAAATAAGTTAAAATTTTCTGTTGAAAGGATTGATATATATGAAAGAAATCAATGTAGCCGTAATCGGCTCCGGCAGTACATATTGCCCCGAGCTTATTGACGGATTTATTAAAGCGAGGGATTCGCTCAAGTTAAAACGCGTTGCGTTTATGGATATTGACGAAAGAAAGCGCACAATAGTCGGCGGACTTTGCCTTCGTATGCTCAAAAAAGCGGGCATCGACTGCGAAACGCTTCTTACAGACGACCTTGACCTTGCTTTGCAGGGTGCTGATTTCGTCGTAACGCAGATACGCGTCGGCAAGCTTCCCTGCCGCCACCTTGACGAAACAATCCCGCTGAAGCATGACCTTATCGGTCAGGAGACAACCGGTATAGGCGGCTTCTTTAAGGCGCTTCGCACAATCCCCGCAATGGCTCACATTGCAGAGCGTATGGAGGCTATTTGTCCCAACGCATGGCTTATTAACTTCACAAACCCCTCGGGCATTATTTCGGAATTTCTTATTAACCACACAAATATTAAGAGTATAGGCCTTTGCAACGTTCCGATTAATATGATTGACGACGTTAAAGCCGCTGTCGGCGAAGACGCAAAGATTACATACCTCGGACTTAACCATTTAAGCTGGATAACCTCCGTAAAGGTTAACGGCGAAGAGCTTTTCGGAAAGCTTTTCGACGAGGGCTTTGCCCCCACTGTTATGGCTAACATCGAGGACGACGGTTTTGATATTGACTGCCTTAAAGCCTGCAAGGGCTTCCCGTCGTCATATCTTCAGTATTATTACAACCGCGCAACAAAGCTTGCTCACCTTAAAGCGGGCACAAAGAGCCGCGCTCAGGTTTGTATGGAAATTGAAGAACAGCTTCTTGAGATGTACAGCGACGAAAATCTTGTTACAAAGCCCGCTCTTCTTGACAAGCGCGGCGGTCACAAATATTCACTTGCGGCTGTTTCGCTTATCGACTCCATTGCAAACGACAAGCAGGATGTTCACGTTGTAAATATCCGCAACGACGGCACGCTTGACTTTATGGATGACGACGATATTGTTGAAATTCCCGCAATCGTCGGCAAAGACGGCGCAAAGCCCCTGCCGATTGAAAAGGTCACAAACCGCCACATCATAAGCCTTATGAGAACCGTAAAATCTTATGAGAAATATACGGTTGAAGCCGGTATGAAGGGCTCCGACGAAGACGCTATGAACGCCTTAATGCTTCATCCGCTTTGCGGTGACTTTGCCCAGGCAAAGGCTTGCTATGAAGAAATGAAGGAAGCGCATAAAAAATATCTTCCCCAGTTTTTCAAGAACGAGCAATAATTAACAAAATCACAGGAGCTGTAAATTTTTTACAGCTCCTCCGTTTTTTCTGTAACGTAATATTCTGCGGCAAAACACGCTATGGTTAAATTAACCAAAAGAAAGCGCAATTTTTCTGCACGCTTCTTGAATGTTCCGTGTTTACATTTCTTTTATACTCTGTTAGAATGAGCTTGAAAAGATGTTTTTCCCGGGGGAAATATTATGGATATAGTGACAAATAAACCTGTTCCCCGACGGTACGAAGAGAAAATTTCGCAAATTTCAAAAAGCGAAGAAATTCTTTTTGTTGTAGTCGGCGACCTTAACCTTAAAGCAAAGTATGCAGAGTCGGCGCTTGTTTTCACAAAAAACGGCATAACTGCGTTTGACGAGTGCCATAACAACGAAGTTTACGAGCTGAAATACGACGATATTGAAGAAGCCGCCGTAAAAAGGCTTTACGGAAACGCGCTTTTCAGAGTGAAGCTTAAAAGCGGCACAAAAAGAAATCTTCTTCGCTTTTCTTACGCCGCCGCCGAGGTGGCTGACGCCGCCGCGGTTTTTGTGAACAATGTCAATGAAAACGGCTTTTTTGAAGAAGAGCTTGAAACGGTAAAATCCGTGTATTTAAAACAGCGCTCGTTCTGTCCGAAATGCGGCAGAAAGCTCTCTGCACCGGGCGCCGAGTGTATAAATTGCTCCGGAAAGAGCAAAATAGCGGCGAAGTTTTCAAAATACGTCGCACCCGAAAAAAAGTCGCTTGTTGTGTGCATGCTGCTTTCAATATTTACAACGGCTTTTTCGCTCGTACCGCCGTATATTACAAAAATAATGGTGGACGACGTTATTCCGAATAAGGACTCAGAAAGGCTTGTTGCGGTTATCGCGGCGCTTTTGGGCGTTTATTTATTGCAATATGTAATAAACGGCTTTCGCTCCTTTAAACTTCGCCTTACAGGCGACAGAATAGTGCTGAACCTTAAAAAAGATATATTTGAAAAGGCTCAGTATCTGCCGATGAGCTTTTACGACAAGGTTTCGACAGGCTCTGTAATAAACCGCGTCAATTCAGACGCGGGCGTTATTCAGAATTTTATAATGAAAATATCGCAGGAGGCTGTTATACAGGCGTTTACTCTTGTCGGGCTTATAATAATTATGTTTGCCATGAGCCCGAGCCTTGCTTTGTTTTCGCTTGTTCCCGTGCCGATAGTTGTTTTTGTCGGCAGGCGCTTCGGCAAAACGCTCGGCCCTAAGTATATGAGAATGTGGCGCAGGGGCGCGGCAATTTCAACCATGCTTGCCGATTCAATCCCCGGCGTGCGCGTTATAAAGGCGTTTACAAACGAAAAAAGAACGATTAAAAGATTTAACGCCTATTGCGACGAATGGTATTCGGAGGATAAAAAAGTCGCCGTGCCCGCCGCCGTTTATCCGTCGCTTATAACGTTTCTTGTAACGTGCGGCACGCTTGTTATATGGTTTATGGGCGGCAATCTTGTAATAGAAGGCTCCGATAACGTTTCGCTCGGACTTCTCGTTTCGTTTATTTCATATGCGAGTATGTTCTATAACCCCGTAAACTTCTTTGCAAATATCGGCGATACATATCAGAATACGTTGGCTTCGGCCGAAAAAATTCTCGATATTCTCGACGCCGAGCCCGAGCATGACTTCGGCTGCGGAAAAGAGCTTCCGCGAATGGACGGCAAAATAGAATTTAAAAACGTCAACTTTGCGTTTGACCGCTCAAAAAAGGTGCTGTCAAACATCAATCTTACAATAGAACCCGGCGATATTGTCGGAATTGTCGGCACAACAGGCTCGGGCAAATCAACGCTTATAAACCTTCTTATGCGCTATTATGACGAGTATGACGGCGAAATACTTGTCGACGGCAAAAACATCCGCGACATAGACCTTAAATATTACCGCAATTCAATCGGCTTTGTTCAGCAAGAGCCGCTTATGTTCCGCGACACGATATTTAACAACATCGCCTACGGCAGCAACGACGTTCACGTTGAGCAGGTGCTTCACGCGGCAGAGGTCGCAAACGCCTCGGGCTTTATAGCAAAAATGCCAGACGCCTACGACACAATGCTCGGCGAGCGCGGCGTCGGACTTTCGGGCGGTGAAAAACAGCGCGTTTCAATTGCGCGCGCGGTACTCAAAAACCCGAGCATACTGATTTTTGACGAAGCTACGGCGGCGGTTGACTCCGAAACCGAAAGCCTTATTCAGGGCGCGATAGAAAGGCTTATAGCAGGCAGAACAACTCTCATGATAGCACACAGGCTTTCAACACTGCGAAAAGCGAATAAAATCGTGGTTGTCGATAAGGGCGAAATCATAGAATGCGGCACTCCCGAAGAGCTTTTGGCACTCAAGGGCAAGTATTACAAGCTTATTGAGATTCAGTCCATGGGCGAAAAGCTTCAAAAGAAAAAAGCCGAAGAGAATTTTGAATAAAAGGGGGAAGAACATTGCCGAGATATATTGAAGGGCCCGAAGTAAGATTTACTCCGAATGACAAAATTTTTGTTGACGCGGAATTTTTCACGGGCGAAAAATTCACCGAGCTTGAATTGCACAGGCTCTTTCCCGTTACGGGCTTAAGGCGTTATATTGCGCTTGTTGACAAGGACGGCGAAGCGATAGCCGTAATAAGAAATATCGACGAGCTTCTTCCCGAATCTAAAAAGGTCGTTGAAGACTGCCTTAACGAGTATTATATGATACCGCGCATAAAACGTTTTATAGAAATGAGCGAAAAGTTTGCAATTTGGATGTGGACTGCCGAAACCGACAGGGGCGTTTGCACGTTTGAAATACGCAATCATCTGACCGCGGTCAAGCCGCTTTATGACGGCCGCGTTCTTATAAAAGACGCAAACGACAACCGCTACGAAATACCCGACATAAAAAAACTTGACAAAAAGAGCCTTAAAATGCTCAATCCGAAAATTTAACAGGGGGAAATATTATGAAACTTTTAATAGCTATTGTAAACAACGACGACAGCGCGCTTGTATCATCGGCGCTCACAAAAGAGGGCTATTCGGTTACAAAGCTTTCGACAACAGGCGGATTTTTAATGGTCGGCAACACTACATTTTTAATCGGTGCGGACGACAGCAAGGTTCAGAAAGCAAAGGATATTATTAAAGAAAATTCACAAAGACGAAGCCACAAAACGCCGTCTACGGCGGCTTTCGGAACAGGCCTTGCCGAGGGCGACCTCGGGCGCGAGGTATCTGTCGGCGGCGCTATTGTGTTTGTCGTTGACGTCGAAAGCGTAGACAAATATTAAGTAACTGACGGTTAATAGGGTGCAAATCTGTCCTGAGGGGATGTTTGCACTCCGATTAATATAACTTAAAGAAACGGGGAAGGAAAAAATGACGGAAATAATTGTACAGTCTCAATATAAGCGCTGTGACAGCGAAGCTATCGGTAAATATATTTTAAAAACCGCGAAAAGGAAAAATTACAAAGCTTTTGCAATTATTTTAACAATAATTGCGGTTTTGCTAATAATTCTTCTTCAAACACCTCTTTTAAATCTGACGACAAATTATGCAACGATAGCATCCTACACTTTAGCGGTTATACTTTATGATGCCCTTGTTGCGAGTATTCCCTCAAGGACTAAAAAAGGAACAGTAAGAATAAACAAGAGTCTTGAGGGCTCATACACACTACGCGCTTTTTATGACGATTATTATTTTACGGGCTGTGAAAGTCCGGTGAGAAAAAGCGAGCAATCCTTCAGATACTCGTTTGTTGACGAGGCGTTTGAAACAAGCGAATATTTCTTGCTGTTCTTAAATAATTCGACGTGTGAGGTTGTGCCCAAAAGGGATATGTCGCCCGAGCAAATTGCCGAAGCTTCTGCGTTTTTTGCGGCTAAATTTGCAGGCAAATTCAAAAAAATCAAGTGAGGAAAACTAATGAAAAAAGCTGTTAAAATCATCGCGGTAATTCTTGTTGTTGCCGTAATACTGTGCGGCGCAACGTTTTTTGCCGCCGAAAAATCCTCGGTAAAAGTAAAAATCGACGCCGCATCTTTGGGTGATGAGGTCGGCAACAAGGTCAGCAACATCAACGTCTGGGATATGGGCACGCAGTTTTATGACCCTAAAAAAGAAGAAAATAACGACGTTTTTGAGTTTGTGCGGTACATTCAGCTTATGCAGTGCACAGGCGGCACATACGAACGCGACCTTTTTAAAAATCCCGAAGACACATCTGTTTTGGACGACTATGATTTTTCAAGGCTCGTTAAAAACTGCCGCGGCATATTAAGCCTCGGCGCAAAGCCGCATTTAAAGCTCGGCAGTGTGCCCGTTAAATTTACAGACGGCTATGAAAACGGCGGGTTTGATATGAACGCGTTTCCGCCGGACGATTACGAGGTGTACTATAACTACATAAAAGCCATGGCTGAAAAGCTTGTTGAAGAGTTCGGAACAGACGAGCTTCTTACATGGCGCTTCGGTTGTATGACAGAGTATGAAAACGCCGACTGGTTCAAATCAAAAGACGGCGACCCGCAAAAAAGCGCCGAAAGCTATTGCAAGCTTTATGATTATACCGCGGCGGCGCTTTGCGACGTTTTAGGCGACGGTGTGTATATCGGCGCGCACAGTATGACCGTGACCGAAGGCCTTTGGGATGAAGAAATATTTATAAAACACGTTGCAACCGAAAAAAACTATAAAACAGGCAAGGTCGGCACGCCGATAAAATTCCTTTCTGCATCGTTTTACGACACAAAGCCCGGCAAGTTCACAAAAGGCAAAACGCTTTCAGAGACGGTTGACTATCTTAGAAATACCGCCGAAAAATACGGGCTTCGGGACCTCACTTACGGCATTGACGAGGGCAGAATACTCTACGGCAATGCAAAGGGTAAAGAGGACGACGCGCTTTTTAACAGAACGTGCGGCGACACATGGCAGGCGGCTTATGACGCACGCCTTTACAAGACCTGCATAGATAAGGATATAGAATATTTTTCTTCATGGGGCTACCTTACAGGCGGCGCGCTTTCGGGATACCCGATAATTTCATATTTCGTCGCTCAGAATACGGCGCTTTTTGACGGCTGCAAAAAGGTTTCGTCAAAAACCTCGTCTCTTAAAAAAATCGTCGGGGCAGAAGCCGATTGCGTTGCGCTTTACGATGAAGAAAACGAAACGCTTCGCGTTATGCTCTATAACTTCAAAAATGACGTCGATTATGACAAAGCGGTCGATTTCAAGCTTTCCCTGAACATTCCGCAGTTCGACGGCGAAGAGGTCAAAATTATTAAAAAGACCGTAAACGACGACTGCAATTTCTTTGACGAGTGGCGCGACGACCGAAAGAAATATAATATTACCGACGATAAATTCAACTGGTCGCCCGACGACCCGTGCATTGACAGCACGGTAACGCTTTCTGACGAAGAGGCAAGAAGCACCTATGAAGCCGAGCTTCGCGACAGATATATTCAGTGTGCAAAGCTTACGCCCGAAAAGCTTGACGGCGTTGTAAGAGATTCGCTTCTCAAACTGAATTTCACGGTCGGCGCTTCAAACGTCGTTTTCCTTGAAATAAGCAAGCGGTAGTTTTTGCCGGCACAAAAATATACCGCAAGAAAAATCCCCGTGATTCGGAAAAACCGTTTCACGGGGATTTTTAATGCATATTATCGGATTTTAAAATTATATTTCGGGAATTTCAATTTCAATTTCCTTGCCAAGCTCTGCCGAGCGTGAAATACCGTCGATTATAGCCTGGTTATAAATAATCTGGCTTGAGGGAACGGGTGCGGGAAGATTGAATTCAATAGCGTCGATAAACGAGCGGATTTTTTTGTCGAAATTGTCGCCCTCGGAGTCAGCCTCGGGGATAATTGTTTCAACACATTCGCCCGCAATGTTGTGATAAAGCGTCATCGGGCCGCCGATAGAGCCGTTCCAGCATTCGGTTGAAGGAATGCGAAGACCGCCTTCCGTGCCGAGAATGATTGTGTCGCCGGGGGTGTTTATGTGCATAGCCCAGGCTATACGGAAGTCAAGAATAATGTCGTTTTCAAGACGAACAAAAGCCGCTGCGAAATCGTCAACGCCGAAAACCTCGGTGTATTCGGGCTTTTCAAGGTATTCGGGCTTTTTGCCGAAAAAGCCTGATTTATAGCCTGTTACGGTGAGGGGCTTCGGATAGCCGATTGCGTTAAGCACCATATCGAGTGAATAGCAGCCTATGTCGCCGAGAGCGCCGAGACCTG
>DJRI01000052.1:0-1512 GCA_002440045.1 Ruminococcaceae bacterium UBA6364
TCATTGATACTACTGACATAAAATTGTCCTCCTTTTAGTTAAACCGCCGCACGGCGTTAAGGCTCGGAAAACGCTACATTTTTCAATGCACAGGGCGCACCGATAGCCGCGCGTGAGTTTTTGCGTGAGAAATTATACCATTACCCAAAGAAAAAAGCAAGAGTTTTTTACTCATTTTTCGGAATAAAGTGATATTTTTTGCATTTTAAAGCTTTTGCTATGCTTTCCATTCGGCACTCTTTGGCATAAGCGTTTATAAACATAGCCCCGCTTGTTTTAAGAGTTATCACGTCAAGCTCTTTTACGCCTGCGGGAAGTTCTCTTAAAGGCAGTCTTATAAGGTGTTTTTCTTTATCGGGAAGTCTGCAAAGAGCATAATCCCCTTCTGTTCTTTCAACAAAAATATCCATTAAAATACATCGTCCTCAAAGGTGTGGTCAGCCGTTCCGCCGAAATAGTTGTGCTCTTCGCGGGGTTCCGGCTTTTCTTCGGAAGAAGGCTCCGAATCAAAAAGCGAAGGCTGTTTAGGTTCTGCTTCTTTCGGCGATGTCTGCGAAAGCGCCTGCATTTCATACCATTGGTCGCGGGTTATAAGAACCTTTCGCGGCTTACTGCCCTCATACGGGCCGACAATGCCTTTTTCGGAAAGCTCGTCTATAATTCTTGCCGCCCTTGCGTAACCGAGCTTGAGTTTTCTTTGGAGAAGCGTTGTTGAAGCCATTCCCGCTTCTACGACAACCTCTATTGCCTTCGGTATCATTTCGTCGCCGTCGTCGGAGCCGACGTCGGCACTGACGGAAGAGCCTTTCTTTTTCGTGTCCTCCTGCGCCGCTTTTGCTTCTATCTCTTTAATAACGCTTTCATCATACGATGCGTCGCCCTGGGTTTTCACAAAGTCGATAACGCGCTCTATTTCTTCGTCCGAAAGGAATGCGCCCTGAACGCGCAAAGGCTTTGAAAGCCCGACGGGGCAAAACAGCATATCGCCGTAGCCGAGAAGCTTTTCTGCGCCCTGCGTATCAATTATTGTTCTTGAATCGACCTGTGACTTAACGGCAAATGCAATACGGCTCGGAATGTTTGCTTTGATAAGACCGGTAATAACATCGACAGACGGCCTTTGTGTTGCAACAATAAGGTGCATACCCGCCGCCCTCGCCTTTTGAGCAAGACGGCAGATAAGGTCCTCGACCTCGTTTGAAGCCGCCATCATAAGGTCGGCAAGCTCGTCGATTATTATGACAATCTGCGGCATTTTCGGAAGCCCTTCGGCTTCGGCATATGAATTGTAGCCCTGAAGATTTCTCACGCCGTTTTCGGCAAACGAAGCGTAGCGCTTGTCCATTTCGGCAACAGCCCACGAAAGCGCGCCTGCCGCCTTGCGCGGGTCTGAAACCACGGGAACGAGCAAGTGCGGTATTGAACGGTAAACGGTAAACTCAACCTTTTTGGGGTCAATCATAACAAGCTTCACTTCGTCGGGAGTGGCGTTGTAAAGAATGCTGACAATCA
>DJRI01000052.1:1582-17726 GCA_002440045.1 Ruminococcaceae bacterium UBA6364
GCAACAAGAAGATGGGGCATTTTTGCAATATCACAGCAAGTCGGCTCGCCCTGAATATCGCGGCCGAGCGCGACGTTAAGCTTTGATTTTGAGTTTTTAAACGCGGGGCTGTCGATAATTTCCCTGAGCGTTACCGTTGTTTTTTCGGCATTCGGGACTTCTATTCCGACGGCGTTTTTATTAGGTATCGGCGCTTCGATTCTGACGCCCGAAGCCGCAAGATTCATTGCGATGTCGTCAGAAAGCGCGGTTATTCTGCTTATTTTAACGCCGGGGTCGGGCTGCAACTCAAAGCGCGTAACCGACGGACTGCGGCAAATATCGACTATATGAGTGCCGACGCCGAAGCTTTGAAGCGTACTGACAATTTTTTCGGCGCGCTCGCGCAATTCCGCCGTATTGTCGCCCGAAGCGTTTTTCTTGGGCAAATCAAGGCAATCGAGCGGCGGAAGCTCGTATTTCTTTTCAGGCACGGCGTTTGCCGCTATTTCGTTTTCAATCTCGGCGCGCGCCTTTTCAACCTCGGAAGAAGCAATTTTTTCGGGTGCTTCTTCTTTTTTCTCTTTTTCGGCAGCGGTGTTAAGCTCCTCTACCCTTTTTTCGAGTGTTGACTGCGCCTTTGTTTTAACGTTCTTTTTGTTAAAAAGCTCGTCAAGCGGCGGCGCGTTTTTAACGGGCGCGTCTTCAAAGCTGTCAAGCAAATCAATATTTAAAGGCTCGTCTATAGGCGCGACGTCGTGCTTTTTAGGCGGAACAGCCTTCATACTTACGCCTTTTTCGCCGTTTTCTAAAATACTTGCGTCGTTTTTGAAAATATTGTCAAGTCCCATATCTGGTCTTGCCTTTTCTTCCGAAAGCGGCACGTCAAGCGGAAATTCTTCGGGCGCTTTCGTCTTTTTTCTGTTTTCGCGGCGCTCGGCATTTTTTTGCTTTCGCTCGGAAATATCGGAAGAAACGGTGTCGATAGACTCTTTAATTTCTTCTGCCTTGTCGCCCGCATATTCCGCAACGGCGTCGGCGGGAGTTTTAAAAGAGCGGAAAAGCTTTACAAGAGTAGTGCCCGTGAAAAGCATCAAAAGAATTATCAGAAGAAAAATGTCGATAAATCCCGCGGCAAGCTTGTTGCCCGCCGAAATAAGAAGCGGAACGCCGCCGAACAAAGCGCCGTAAACGCCCGTTCCGAAGCGAATGCCGCGCGTTGCTTCGTCAAAATTTTTGTAAGCGTTGTAGGCTGATTTGACAGCTTCGCCGTACCCCAAACCGTCGCCGACCTGAACGATATGTACAAACGCTATAACGAGCGTGTAAATAATAACGCATTCGACGGTTTTATATTTGAATTTTTTCGTATCTTTTCCGAAAGCGCAAACGACTGTAAGAAACACCGTAAAAAACGGAATAACAAACGCCGTCACACCGAACGCTCCGAAAAAGAAATTCCTCAGGTGCCCCCAAACGCCGCCTGCGTCTATAAGCACCACAGCGCCCATAAACACGGCAAACGCAAAGAATATAAGCAGTGCAATCTGTTTGCGCGGTGTGTCAAAAAGCGACTTCTGACGCGATTTTTGCGGCGCTTTTTTCGCCGTTTTTTTCTTTGGCGCAGTCTTTTTTGCAGCCATTGTTTTCACTCCCTGTTAATTTAATCCCATAATTTTTTCGACAATACCTATCACGGTAACGATTACGCCGAGAGCGGCGCAGTAATATCCGAAATATTTAAATTTGTTTTTCTTTAAAAGATACTGAAGAAGCCTTATCGCAAAAAGCCCGACAACGGCGGACGTTACAACGCCGACCGCAAGCGGCGCAACTGGAATAATCTCTTCGGATTTAAGCGCGTCTTTAAACTCGACAAGCCCGCTTGCAAGAACGGCGGGAATGCTTAAAATGAACGAATAGCGCACCATATTCTTTTTTGAAACGCGGCAGCAAAGGCCCGTTGATATTGTGGAGCCTGAGCGCGATATTCCCGGGAAACACGCGGCGAAAAACTGCGCCACGCCTATAAAGAACGCGGTAAGCGGACCTATGTTTCTGTAATGCGCCGTGTTTTCGGTAACAGCCGTTCCGAGAAGAAGCATAAAACCCGTTATAATAAAGCAAATTCCCTCGGCGAGAATACTGTTATCGGTTGAAAAGACCTCAACCGCGTCCATAACATTTTTGCCGCCGCCCACGGGCAAAAGCAAAAACAGAAGCGGCACGCACGAAATGACGAACATAAAAAGAAGCCGTCTTACAGGTGACATTTTTGAAAGGTTAAAGGTGAATTTTTTTGCGAATATATCTTTGATACACTGAATAAATTCACAAAAAAGCTCATAAATCGGTCTGTAGAACGCAACGAACACGGCAACGAGCGTGCCTATATGTAGCATAGCGGAAAAAAGACCCGAAGTCTCGCTTTCCACCTTGAAAAAGTGCCTGAACAGCGACAGGTGGCCGCTGCTCGAAACAGGAAGAAACTCGGTTACTCCCTGTAAAATTCCCATTAATATTGCCTTTAAAATATCCATAAGATTCCTCCTGCACACGAAAGTGCCGTGTGCGCAGCTGCCGATTGCTTTAAGCGCAAATAACGGCTTTTTAAATCGGCGGCTCCTAAATCATATTGTTTTTATATTCCCTTGAAAGTGCGTCAAGGCAGTCAAGCGCGTCCGAAAGACCGCCTATTCTGTCAATAAGACCTTCGTTTACGGCGTCAAGCCCGCCGAGCACCGTGCCGAAATCGGAAATGAGCTCGTCGTTATTTAGCATAAGCTCGCGAAAGCGCGCGGCTGTTACCGAAGAATTCCGCGTAACGAAATTAACTACGCGTTCCTCCATCTTTTTAAGGTATAAAAGCGTTTGCGGAACGCCGATTACAAGCCCGTTCATTCTTACGGGGTGAACCGTCATTGAAGCCGACGGAACGATAAACGAGCGGTCTGCGCTGACGGCAAGCGGAATGCCTATTGAATGGCCGCCGCCGAGAACAAGCGAAACAGACGGCTTTTTCATACCAGAAATAAGCTCGGCAATGGCAAGCCCCGCTTCAATAGCGCCGCCGACCGTGTTTAAAATCAGCAAAAGACCCGTTATATCGGGATTCTCTTCAACGGCGACTATTCGCGGAATTATGTGCTCGTATTTTGTCGATTTTGAATTCGGCGGAAGAGCATAATGCCCCTCTATCTGACCTATAATCGTAAGGCAGTGAATATAGCCGTTGCTTTTTTTAACGGTTACGCTGCCGTCAAAATCATCCTGCGAAGCATCGCCGCAGGTTTCGTCAAAATCGTCGTTATTTTTAAACTCTTCGGCAGGGTTTGTTGCGGTAAAGTCCGAAAAACCTTCAAATCTTTTCATTTTAATCACCGAAAACAGTGTTCCCGAAGAAGCCGTACTTTAACCTGTTTATTTTATCACAGCGGCAAAAAAAATTCAAGGTTTTGCGCCGCCGTATTACAAAAAACATTATTTCGGAACAGCATTTTACAAAAAGCGGCAA
This sequence comes from Ruminococcaceae bacterium UBA6364, assembly GCA_002440045.1. Classification (GTDB taxonomy): domain Bacteria; phylum Bacillota; class Clostridia; order Oscillospirales; family Acutalibacteraceae; genus DTU089. Next base: position 5,076 of record DJRI01000052.1, read on the forward strand.
AGAAAAAAAGCAATTTTTATATTACATATCTAATTATTAAAATCTTGTCTAAATCGGTTGACAAAAACACATAAAAATAATACAATAAAGTTTGTTAAAAATTTGAACAACTTTTTTTCGGAGGAAACAAAATGGGACTTACACTTTGCGAAAAAATAATTAAAAACCATCTTGTTGACGGCAAGTATGAAAAGGGCGCCGAGGTCGGCATTAAAATAGATCAAACGCTCACTCAGGACGCAACCGGCACAATGGCATATCTTGAGCTTGAAGCTATGAACATTGACAAGGTTAAAACAGAGCTTTCTGTTGCCTATATTGACCACAACACGCTTCAGACCGGCTTTGAAAACGCCGACGACCACAAGTTTATTCAAAGCGTGTGCAAAAAACGCGGCGTTCGTTTTTCACGCCCCGGCAACGGCATTTGCCATCAGGTTCACCTTGAGCGCTTCGGCATTCCCGGAAAAACGCTTATAGGCTCCGACAGCCACACCCCCACGGGCGGCGGGCTTTGCATGCTTGCCATGGGTGCGGGCGGTCTTGACGTTGCGGTCGCAATGGGCGGCGGCGCATATTACATAACCGTTCCCGAGGTAATAAAAGTCAACCTTATGGGCAAGCTTTCGCCTTATGTTTCGGCTAAAGATATTATTCTTGAGGTGCTTCGCATACTCTCTGTTAAAGGCGGCGTAGGCAAGGTTATCGAATACGGCGGCGAAGGAATAAAAACCCTTTCGGTTCCCGAAAGAGCGACTATCACAAATATGGGCGCGGAGCTCGGCGCGACAACGTCAATATTCCCGTCGGACGAAGTTACTTATAAATTTATGAAGGCTCAGGGCAGAGAAAAGGATTGGAAAGAAATCCTGCCCGACTCCGACGCAGAATATTCACGCGTTATAGACATTGACCTTTCTTCGCTTAAACCGCTTGCGGCAATGCCCCATATGCCCGACAACGTTAAAAGCGTTAAAGAAATAGGCGAAATAAAGGTTGACCAGGTTCTTATCGGCTCGTGCACAAACTCTTCGCTTTTCGATATGATGAAGGTTGCAAAAATCCTTAAAGGCAAAAAGGTTCACCCGAGCGTAAGCCTCGGCATTGCACCCGGCTCAAAGCAAGTGCTTACGATGCTCGCTTTAAACGGCGCACTTGCAGATATGATTGCAGCCGGCGCAAGGATTCTTGAAAGCGCCTGCGGACCGTGCATCGGTATGGGTCAGTCGCCCTGCAACTCGGGCGTTTCGCTTCGCACATTTAACAGAAACTTTGAAGGCAGAAGCGGCACCGCAAACGCAAAGGTTTATCTTGTAAGCCCCGAAACGGCGGCGGCTTCGGCACTTTCGGGCGTGCTTTCTGACCCGACAGAGCTTAAAGAAGATATTTCCGTAGAGCTTCCCGAAAAATTCCTTATAAATGACAATATGATAGAGCTTCCCGCAGAAACAAAAGAAGAAGCAGACGCAGTAGAAGTTTATTACGGCCCGAACATCAAGCCGTTCCCGAACTGCTCTGCACTCCCCTCTTCTGTTGAAGCGAAAGCCGTTCTTAAAGTCGGCGACAACATCACCACAGACCACATTATGCCTGCGGGCGCAAAAATTCTTCCCTACCGTTCAAACATCCCCTATCTTTCACAGTTCTGCTTTAAGCAGTGCGACGAGCACTTTGCAGAGCACTGCAAAGAAGCGGGCAGCGGCATTATTATAGGCGGCGCAAACTACGGTCAGGGCTCTTCGAGAGAGCACGCGGCTTTGGTTCCGCTTTATCTCGGAATAAAAGCGGTAATAACCGTATCTTTTGCGAGAATACACAAAGCAAACCTTGTTAACGCGGGCATTATTCCGCTCAACTTTAAAAATGCCGACGATTACAATAAAATTGACGTTAACGACGAGCTTGTTCTTTCGAACATTAAAGACGAGCTTAAAAACGGCGGCGATATTACTCTTTATAACAAAACCAAAGACGAAACATATTCGCTTCTTTGCGACATATCCGAAAGACAGCGCGACATTCTTGCCGCGGGCGGACTTCTTAACTACACAAAAAAGGAGAGCAAATAACAATGAACGACGCACAGCTTAACAATGCTCTTGAAAAATTTAAAGAGCTTCTTAAAGAACAGGATGAAAGAAACCAAAGAATTAAAGCGGCGGGCGCACCGAAGGATTTTAACAGCCTTGAAAAAATCGTTATCGGCGTTTGCGGCGGCGACGGCATAGGCCCCATAATCACAAAGCAGTCGGCAGAGGTTTTGAAGTTCATTCTTAAAGACGAGGTTGAAAGCGGCAGAATCGTATTTAAATATATCGACGGCCTTACAATAGAAAACCGTGTTGCCGCCATGAAGGCAATCCCCGACGACGTTATGGAAGAGCTTAAATCCTGCGACGTTATACTTAAAGGGCCAACCACTACGCCTCAGGCGGGCGACGGTTTGCCGAACATTGAAAGCGCAAACGTTGCCATGAGAAAAGCGCTTGACCTTTTTGCAAACGTCCGTCCCGTTAAAATCCCCGAGGAAGGCATTGACTGGACGTTTTTCCGCGAGAACACCGAAGGCGCTTATGCCGTAGGCTCAAAGGGCGTTGATGTTGACGGCGAGCTTGCGTTTGACTTTGTTGTTACCACAACCGAGGGTACAGAGCGCATAGCAAAGCTTGCATATGAATACGCAAGAAACAACAAAAAAGACAGAGTTTCGATAATAACAAAAGCAAACATCATCAAAACCACCGACGGCAAGTTCCTTAACCTTTGCAAAAACATTGCAAAGGACTATCCCGAAATCACAACCGACGAGTGGTATATTGACATAACCACGGCAAAGCTTATTGACAAAAAGCGCCGCACAGACTTTAAGGTATTTGTTTTGCCGAATCTTTACGGCGACATTATAACCGACGAGGCGGCAGAGTTTCAGGGCGGCGTAGGCACTGCGGGCAGTGCAAACATAGGCAACAAATACGCCATGTTTGAAGCCATTCACGGCTCCGCTCCGAGAATGGTAAAAGAAGGCAGAGGCGCATATGCAGACCCATGCTCAATGCTCAGGGCGTCGGTTATGCTTCTTTCGCACATCGGCAAGCAAAAAGAAGCTGACAAGCTTGAAAAGGCGCTTGATATTTGTATGCTCACCGAGAAAAAATATGTTATCACAGGGCGTGCAGACGGCTGCACCTGTGAGCAGTTCGGCAATTATGTAATGGATACTCTCAAAAATCTTGACTGATTAAAGGGTGAATCATTGTGAAAAAGAACGAACAGGTATCTATACCCGTTATTAAAAGGCTTCCGAGGTATCACAGATACCTTGAAGAGCTTAAAGACGCGGGAATAACCCGTATTTCATCAAAAGAGCTTTCACAGCGTATGGGTCTTACGGCGTCGCAGATTCGTCAGGACCTTAACTGCTTCGGCGGTTTCGGTCAGCAGGGCTACGGCTATAACATAGAGCAGCTTTATAACGAAATCGGCGCAATTCTCGGACTTGACAAAAAAACAAAGGCGATTCTTATCGGCGCGGGCAATTTAGGCCACGCAATAGCAACGCATTTGAAATTTGAAAGCCGCGGCTTTGACCTTATAGGAGTTTTTGACTCAAACCCCGCGCTTTACGGCAAAAGCGTAGGACAAAACACAATTCTCCCCTGCGATTCGCTTGAAAGCTTTTGCAAAGAGCACAAGCCAGCCGTCGCAATACTCTGCATTCCCGGTGAAGCCGCCGCCGCAATGGCACAAAGGCTTATTGACCTTGGCATAAAGGGATTTTGGAATTTCACGCAGTATGACATTGCGCATATGCACAGCAACATTGCAGTTGAAAACGTGCATCTCGGCGACTCGCTTATGACCCTTTGCTATCAGGTAAACAATATGGATAATTCGGACGTGGTAACTAAATGAAAAAAATAATGGACATCGACATTGTCGATATGATTCCTTTTTCAAAAGGAATTATGGTTGCGCGAAAGGATATTTTAAAAAACGGCGAAACGAAGATTTCCTTTATTACATATGACGTAAAGCTTGAAAAGCCCACGGCAAGCACAAAAGGCGCATATCTTTTCAACAAATTCGGCGACGCATATAAGCCGATAACCGAAAAGCTCGGCGATTATCTTTCGTGCGACGCGGCCGTTATGCCGTCAAAGCATGTTGCCATAGCATATACGAGCGGCGAAATGGGGCTTTTTGACGACAAAGGCAATCTTTATTGGACGGGCGACCTGCAATACAAAGGCTCGCCGATAAGCGGCGTTGCCGCCGAGGGAAAATATCTTTGGTGCACCGTTCCCGACGGAAACTGCATTATACGCTATTCCCCCGTCACCGAAAAAATTGTTCTTCGCATAGGCGGAGACGCCTCAACGGCGTTTTTAAACCCTATCTATATCGCGAATTACGATAATATTCTGTACATTTGCAACTATCAGTCCTGCAAAATCAGAACGGTTGATTTAAAAAACTACACCGTTTCGGATTACAAGGAATTTGAAGAGCCTGTTTACAGGTATATAAGAACAAACGAACGCGAAATTGTGGAGCTTGACTCGGGCGTTTACGTTCTGTAACGGAGGTACACTATGTTTAAAACCGTCAAAGACTCTTACCTTAATACGGGGTGGGACAATTTTAACAACGGCTGTGATATTTCGGGCGAAGAGGTCGAGCGGCTTATTTCTGTCGTTCCGACAAAGCTTCAGGCAGATTTTTCAGATAACGAATACTACTCGTTTATTCACTTCGGAATGAACACGTTTCGCGGCGTTGAATGGGGCACGGGAAAAGAATCCCCGAAGGAATTTAACCCCGAAACGCTTGACACCGACCAATGGGCGCGCGTGCTTAAAGAATCGGGCAGCTCAGGGGTTATACTTACTGCAAAGCACCACGACGGATTTTGCCTTTTCCCGAGCAAATACACGGAGCATTCAATAAAAAACAGCCCATATAAAAACGGCAAGGGCGACGTTGTTAAAGAGCTTTCAAAAAGCTGTAAAAAATACGGTCTTAAATTCGGTATATACCTTTCACCGTGGGATATGCACGAAAAGACATACGGCACCGAAAGCTATAACGACTATTTTGTCAATCAGCTGACAGAGCTTTGCACAAACTACGGCGATATTTTTGTTTTTTGGTTTGACGGCGCAAAGGGCGAAGGCTGGCCCGATTTCAATTATGACTTTGAACGCTACTATGCAACAATAAGGAAGCTTCAGCCGAACGCCGCAATATCGGTTTGCGGCCCCGACATTCGCTGGATTGGAAACGAGGGCGGCGTAACGCGCGAAAGCGAATGGAGCGTTGTAACAAAAGGCTCGGCTTCAATAAGCGAAATTATGAAAAACTCTCAGCACAGCGAAAGCGAGGCGGACGCACTTAAAGAAGTGCGGTATGACGCCCCCGACATGGGCTCAAGAGAGCTTGTAAAAAATTATCGCGACCTTATATGGTACCCCGCCGAAGCCGATGTTTCGATTCATCACGATTGGTTTTATAACGACAAATCGAAAATGCGGACCGCAAAAGAGCTTTCGGATATTTATTTTGCTTCGGTCGGCGGAAACGCCTTTTTACTGCTTAACGTTCCCCCGTCAAAAAACGGCGTTATCGAAGAAAAGGACGTAAAGCTTTTAAAAGACTTCAAGAAAAATGTTGACAGCGCATTTAAAACAAGGCTCTCTTTTGATATATCCGTAAACGGCAATAAAAGCGACGGGCTTTCGCGCATTAAAACAGACGGCAGTTATATGCTTAAAATCGGCGAGCGCGCCGTAAAATGCGACTTTAAAGGCGAAAAAAACGTTGCGACCGTCGTTTTGAGAGAGGATATTCGCCACAGCCAGCGCATTGAAGAATTTAAGCTTATTGCCGAAACAGACAAGGGGCTTGAATGCGTTTATAACGGCACGGTAATCGGCTCTAAAAAGATTGTGCGGTTTAAAAAGCCGATTAAAGCCACAGCCTTTTATCTTCTTATTACACAGTCGCGAAGCAACCCGTATATAAGAAGCATTGAAATATTTGAATGATGTAAAAGTCAAATTGCTTTAATTTAAAATTTTTAGTGTAAATAAGTCTCACCCTCTGTGCACAAAAACGCACCGAGGGTGAGACTGTTTTATTCTGATATTTTTTCTTGCTTTATTACTGCTTTAAATGCAGTAAACCTTCGTCAATCAACATTTCTATAACCCGTGCTTCACGCTCAAACATCATATTATCATACGGGCTGTTTAACACATTACGATTCTTTTGAATTACAACAGTCGGCTCGACAAATTCCAAAGTATAGCTTTCTTTTTCCTCATAATCGTCTAAACACTGTGGAACAATTTCGCTTTCGGCATCGCAAAGATAGTAATAGTTATCTTGAATAAAGCATTCGGACGGATTGGTGCTGCTTTGCTGTGCGCGATGCACTTTGCCATATTCTTTAATTGTTTCGGGTTTTACAACGATACCTGCTTCTTCGCGGGTTTCACGAATCATTGCGGCGATCGGAGATTCATCGCCTTCAATTCCGCCGCCCGGGAACTTGTAATAGTCATATTTCAAGCTGTGAATCATTGCAATCTTTTCATCTTTGATTATGATACTTCTTGCAGAATTACGCACAAAATTGCCTGTGCAGTCATCATAATCATGCTTATCCATTTCAAATAATAATCTCATAATTGCCTCCTTATAACGCATTTTTCAATTGAATTTTAAATTATACTTGATTTTCCGATTTTGTCAATATATCCCCAAAACATTCATCACAGCCGATATTTCATTTACTTTTTTATGTATTAACGGCAAAGGAACCGACGAAAACGCCGGTTCCTTCGCTTGTTGCCTTAACCCGCAATGCCGGATGCGGTAATAAAAACCTGCGTATAAGCAGGTGGGTGTCCTCTCCTCGGGTTCACGCTCCCTTCGTCCGAAAACGGTCAATGCCGTATTCGGGAGGTCTGCAATCCGCCGAAGAAGCCCGGACTCCCTTTAAAGTGACATAGGGTTAGTATTAGCCGCATTTATCGCACACCGCAGGCATATATTTCAGTTTTAAAAAATATCGGTAATATTATTCGTCGCTTTCGTCTTCAAATTCAAAATAATCCGCAAGACGTTCTTCAAAAAGATTGCCGATTTTATCAAAAAGCTTTTCATCCTCTATCGGTTCAAGATAGATTTCGCCGGCTTCATCCTCGTTCACGGCAAGTATTATAAGCTCGCCGTCGCTGTCGAGAATTTCTTCGGCTTCGTCATAAACGGGAAGAAGCGCAACAAACTTGCCCTCATCCGTTTCTATTCTGTCAAGCTCTTCAAATGTATGCTCAACGCCCTCTTCATCGACAACCGAGACGATGTCGGGGCCGTATTCGTCTGTATTAAAGACTTTTTCGTTATCCATTGACATAACATCACTTTTCCTTTCATTTATATTTTAATATCATTTACGCTCTGTGTCAACAGAAATTTACTCGGTAATTTCGACGCTCCATTCAAAAGTTCGCGCTTCACCCTTTTCAAGCGACATAATAAGACGTTTTTCGCTTAAATCGGACTTTTTATCGTAGCTGTCGTTTATGCCCCACCACGGCTCAATGCAGACGTAAGGCGCGTTCTTTTTTGCCCAAATGCCGAGGACGGGCGAATCAAAATTAAAATCTATCTTTCTGCCGCTGCCGAGCATAAGCGAAAGCTTTTTGTCGGTTATGCCGCTTAAAATAAGCGCGTCGTTATCGAAAATATCTTTTGTAATAACTATTTTTTTGCTGTTTTCAATAACGGGGAACGTTTCGTCAATAAGAATAGACTCGCCGTCTATGCGCTCGGTGCGAAGAGTCTGCGCATGGGGAAACTCGATTGTATCCCCTATTTTGCAGTTAAAGCCCGGGTGCGCGCCGAAAGAATAATACATTACGCCGTCGTTTTTATTCACTACGGTGTGGCTGACTTTAAGTCCGTTTTCGGTAAGGCTGAATTTTACAAAAAGCTCAAACTTATAAGGGTAGCTTTTAAGCGTTTCTTCATCGTCCGAAATAACAAATGTAAGGCTGTCGTCAGTCCTCTCAAAAAGTTTAAACGGTCTTTTTCTTACAATACCGTGCTTGGGCATTGTGTATTCAACGCCGTTAAGGCGGTATTTGTCGTCAAGAAGCCGCCCGATTATCGGGAAAAGAATCGGCGACTGACCGTACCATATATCGGTATTGCCGCACCAGATATATTCATAACCCGTTTTTTTCGATTTAAGCGAAGTAAGCTCTGCGCCCATTTCTTTAACGCCGAGCGTGAAAAGCGCATTTTCTGCCGTATAAATCATAAAATCACAAATCCTTTTATAATGTTAAAAGCGAAGCCGCAAATCACTTGCAAGGCTTCGCTTTTTGCAATATTAATTATATACTTAAAGTATTTGCCTGTCAATCTTGGGCAAAAAACTTTTTAAAGTTCGTTTTCTTTGGAGGATTTATCTCTGGGGAGAATTGCGTTTGCAATTATACCGAGGATAAGCGCGCAAGCAACAGATGTAAGGGTTACCTTGCCGAAGTTTACGGTAAGTCCGCCGATGCCGCTTATAAGGATAACCGCAACAACGAAGAGGTTTCTGTTTTCGCCGAGGTCAACCTCTTGAATCATTTTAAGACCGCTGACCGCGATGAAGCCGTAAAGCGTGATGCAAACGCCGCCCATTACGCAGTTGGGGATACTTGCAAGGAAGGTTACGAACGGTCCGAAGAACGAAATTACCATACACATAATCGCTGTGGCAAGTATTGTAACTACCGAAGCGTTGCCTGTGATTGCCACGCAGCCGACAGACTCGCCGTATGTTGTGTTGGGGCAGCCGCCGAAAACAGCACCGAACATTGAGCCGACGCCGTCGCCGAGAAGCGTTCTGTGAAGACCCGGCTCTTTAAGAAGGTCTTTATTAATTACGGAGGAAAGGTTCTTGTGGTCTGCTATGTGCTCTGCGAATACAACGAATGCAACGGGAATGTAGGCAACCGCAAGTGTTGCAATATACTGTGCGTCAATGTTTTTCAAACCTTCTGCGGCTTTAAGGAAGGTAAAGTCGGGAATTGAGAAGAGCTTGAGGTCGTGGAAAACAGAGAAGTCAATAACCTGAAGAGCAGGGTTGCCGACCTTTATGCCGATTACCGTGAACACCGTAGCAACAACATAACCTGCAAGAATGCCGATTATGAAGGGAATGAGCTTTGTCATTTTCTTGCCGTAAACCGAGCAAAGAATAACAGTGAAGAGTGTTACAAGACCGCAAACAAGAGCTACATAGGGGCTTGCTGTTGACACATATGAAACCTTATCAACAATCTGACCGTTCTCAATTGCCTGAGTGGTAACTTCTGCCATAACCTTGCCGAGTGTAAGGTCGCTTACCGCATTGCCTGCAAGCGAAAGACCGATTATTGAAACCGTCGGTCCGATAACAACTGCGGGCATAAGCTTGTTAATCCAGTTAACTCCTGCAATCTTTACCGCAAGTGCGATTACAACATAAACAAGTCCTGCAAAAGCGGCGCCTATGATAAGTCCGAAGTGACCTGCCGCCTCAGAAACAGCGCCTGCAAAGGCTGCAAACATTGAGCCGATGAATGCGAAAGATGAACCGAGGAAAACGGGGCTTCTGAATTTTGTGAAAAGAAGATAGACTATTGTGCCCACGCCCGCTCCGAAAAGAGCAGCCGACTGCGACATTCCGTTGCCGATAATTGTCGGAACGGCGATTGTTGCCGCAAGAATGGCAAGTACCTGTTGGAAGGCAAAAATAATCAGTTGCCCGAATTTTGGCTTGTCTTTGACATCGTAGATAAGGTTCATTAAAAATTCCTCCGTGAAAATATATTGTTAATGCCTTTCGGCTAATAACCTATTTTGAAAAGAGCTTTACCGAGGTTTCGCCGTCATATGGCGGCAAGCTGACTTTTACAACCTCGTTAAGCGAGGTAGGCACGTTTTTGCCGATAAAGTCGGGGCGAATCGGAAGCTCTCTGTGACCGCGGTCGATTAATATTGCAAGCTGTATAGAAGCGGGTCTGCCGAGGCTGAAAACAGCTTCAATCGCCGCGCGCGCCGTTCTGCCTGTGAAAAGCACATCGTCGATAAGCACAACGGTTTTTCCGTTAACATCAAACCCAAGGTCGGCTTTTTTAACTTCGGGCAAAACAAACTCGGGCGAAAGGTCGTCGCGATAAAACTTTATATCAAGCTCACCCACCGTTATTTCGGTGTTTTCGATTTTTTCAATGTTTTCGGCAATGCTCTTTGCAAGCGGCACGCCGCGCCGTCTTATACCGACAAGGCACACGTTTTCAATGCCGTTGTTTTTTTCGATTATCTCGTGAGCAATGCGCACAAGCGAACGTTTAAGCGCAGGCTCGTCCATTAAAGTTGCTTTAAGTTCCATAACTGTTACCTCGTAAAAAAGCCTTGCCGCATAATGCGACAAGGCTCATAAAATCATAATAAAAGCAGCGCTCGTTTATGAAACCTTGCCGACCTCTCGGATCGCCTTAAAAGTTCTTTCGTAATATAACACAGTTGCGCCGATTTGTAAAGAGTTTTTTGTAAAATTTTTGAATTTTTTGTAAACTGGCAGAAAAACACCGTCGTATGAACTTTAAAAAAGCATTTCAAAGCAATAGCGCGGCTTGTTTTTGCTCTTTTTACCGTATTCTATAGCTTCTTTCGGGCAACGGCAAATACACGCCATACAATGGGTGCAGTTTTTGCCCCAAACGGGTTTGCCGCCTTTAAATGTAATGTTGTTCAACGGGCAAACCGCCGCACACTTTTTACAGGAAATGCATTCGTCGGTTGCAAAAAACGCGTCCGCTTTTACACAAAGCTTATAAAACGCGGGATTAACGGGGCCGCTCATTAAAATATCGTACAAATTGCGGCGAGGAGTCGGAAAGCGGCTTTCTTTAACTATATAATCCGCCGCGGTTTTTATTTCGGGCACTGCCCTTTTAACAATAGCCTCTGCCCTATCTTTTTCGGGTGCAGAGAACATCGCAATATAATTTTCGGGCATAACGATTCCGAAAACGCCCATATATTCAAAGTTCTTTTTTAAACAGAGCTTTTTAAGATATTTATCCGCATCCCCTATTTCGCCGCCGCAGGTCATAATAAACCAAGCCTTTGCGCCCTTTTTAAATTCCGTTTTTTCTATGTGTTCTTCAACAATGTGCGGTATTCGCCATGCATAGGTCGGCGTTACAAAAACAATTCTTTCTTCATTAACAAGCGGGCTTGTATCGCCGTTTTTAATTCTGTCGTTTAAAGAAAGCGTTTTATCTCCCGAAATTTTTGCAGTTTCTTCGGCAACATATTTGCTGTTGCCTGTTCCGCTGAAATACAAAACCATTTTAATCACCTAAAAATGGAGCTGTAAAAAACCTTTTACAGCTCCCGAGTATTAATATGCTTTTCCCCAATATACCATATACTTTGCAGGCTTGCCGCAGCAGACGCATTTGTCCGAAAGCTGTTCCTGCTCAAAGGGAATGCAGCGCGAGCCGACGCCCGTAAGCTCTTTGACCTTATCCTCGCATTCCTCTTCGCCGCACCACATAGCCTTAACAAAGCCGTCGCCGCAGGATGCAAGCTTTTCTTTGATTTCGTCAAGAGACGTGCAGGCGTATGTCCTGTTTTTAAGGTTTGTAAGCGCCTTGTCGTAAATCGCCTTTCCGTAATCGTTAAGCGCCTTTTCGATTGCGCCCTCAAGCTCAGAGAGTGAAACGAATATCTTTTCGCGGTTGTCACGGCGAACAAGTACGCATTGATTTTTTTCAATATCCTTGGGTCCTATTTCAAGACGGAGCGGAACGCCCTTCATCTCATACTCGGAGAATTTCCAGCCGGCAGACTGCTCGGAGGAATCGACTCTCACTCTGAAAGACTTTGAAAGTCTGTCGCGAAGCTCAAACGCCTTGTCAAGCACGCCCTCTTTATGCTGTGCTATGGGAAGAATTATAACCTGAATGGGCGCAACCTTGGGCGGAAGAACAAGACCGTTATTGTCGCCGTGAGACATAATAAGCGCGCCGATAAGTCTTGTTGTTGAGCCCCACGAGGTCTGATGGACGTATTGAAGCTTATTTTCTTTATCCTGATACGTCATATTGAAGGCTCTTGCAAAGCCGTCGCCGAAATAGTGAGATGTTGCCGCCTGAAGCGCCTTGCCGTCGTGCATAAGCGCCTCGATTGCATATGTTGCAACCGCACCCGCAAACTTGTCGCTTTCTGTTTTTCTGCCTTTGATTACGGGCATACAAAGAGCGTCCTCACAAAACTCGGCGTAAATGTTAAGCATACGCTCGGTTTCTTCAACGGCTTCTTCTGCCGTTGCGTGAACGGTGTGACCCTCCTGCCACAAAAACTCCCGTGTACGAAGGAAAGGACGCGTTGTTTTTTCCCAGCGCACAACGTTGCACCACTGGTTATAAAGCTTGGGAAGGTCTCTGTGCGACTGAACTATTTTTGCATAATGCTCGCAGAAAAGCGTTTCGGAAGTGGGTCTTACGCAAAGACGTTCTTCAAGCTTTTCACTGCCGCCGTATGTTACCCACGCGCACTCGGGCGCAAAGCCCTCTACGTGATCCTTTTCTTTCTGCAAAA
>DJRI01000164.1 GCA_002440045.1 Ruminococcaceae bacterium UBA6364
GGATTCGAACCCACGGTACGTTTCCGTACGACGGTTTTCAAGACCGTTCCGTTATAACCACTTCGGTACCTCTGCATAATTGCAAGAGATATATTATCATATTAACTCTTGCTTGTCAACCGATTTTTTTGTTTTTTAAACGTTTTTTATGTGTGTGTCAGCCTGAAAATGAATTTTACTTTTTTATTCGGCAAAGTCGGCGAAAGCGCCGCCCGTTATTTCTGCCAATCAAGGTTCAAGGATAGTTTGAAGTAACAGTGAAGAGGTAATAGGTAATAAGTAAAAATCCCGTTCGCTTTTGCAAACGGGATTTTTGGAGCTGCTAACCGGAATTGAACCGGTGACCTCATCCTTACCAAGGATGCGCTCTACCGACTGAGCCATAGCAGCATTTATTCAATGCCTAATCATTATACATAGCGCGTTCTCGGTTGTCAAGCATTTTTTTCAATTTCCGCCTATATTTGCGGAAAAATTCGGCTTTAAATTTTGTTGAATATTTTGTGGGAAAATTGTTTCTCGGTATTCCATTTTTTAGGGGTGTATGATATAATTACTTTAATAATGGGTAAATTATATGTTTATACCGAAGTTTAAAAGGGGCTAAGATAAATGGCAAAGGTTATTTCCGTTGTAAACCAAAAAGGCGGCGTGGGCAAAACCACAAGCGCCGTAAACCTTTCGGCGGCAGTCGGGGCAAAGGGCAAGCGCGTTCTTCTTGTTGATATTGACCCCCAGGGCAACACGACGAGCGGCTACGGAATTTCGCGAAAAAATCTTAACGCCACATCTTACGACATTCTTATAAATTCGGCTCCCGCTTCGTCGGCTGTTATAAAAACGCGCTTTGCGGGCGTTGACATTATCCCGTCCAATATGAATCTTGCGGGCGCCGAAATAGAGCTTGCCGCCATAGACGGCAGAGAGTCGCTTTTAAAAAACGCCCTTGCGCCGCTTCAGCAAAACTACGACTACATATTTTTCGATTGTCCGCCGTCGCTGGGGCTTATCACCCTTAACGCGCTCAATGCTTCGGATACGTTTCTTGTTCCGATTCAGTGCGAATATTATGCGCTTGAGGGGCTTTCACAGCTTATGGCTACGGTGAGGACCGTAAAGCGTCTTTATAACCCCTATATCGAGCTTGAGGGCGTTTTGCTTACTATGTACGACGGCAGACTTAACCTTACACAGCAGGTTGTGACCGAGGTTAAAAACTTTTTCCCGAAAAAGGTATATTCGACGGTAATACCGCGCAACGTGCGCCTTTCGGAGGCGCCGTCGTTCGGCGAACCCGTAATGTATTATGACCGCGCTTCAAAGGGTGCGGAAAGCTATGAAAGACTTGCCGATGAATTTCTCGGTGCACAAAGATAGGAGAAAAATTAATGGCAGCAAAAAAGAAAGGTTTAGGCAGAGGGTTTGACGCGATTTTTGCGGACAATGCCGTGGAGGAAATTTCCTCCGCGCAAAGCGCCGTAAAAGTCAAGCTTTCGGATATAGAGCCTAACAGAAATCAGCCGCGAAAGAATTTTGACGAAGAAGCTCTTGCGGAGCTTGCGCACAGCATAGAACAGCACGGCGTTTTACAGCCGCTTCTTGTAAGGCCGTGCCCCGACGGAAGCTATCAGCTCGTAGCTGGCGAGCGCCGCTGGCGTGCGTCGCGTATGGCTGGATTGTCGGAAGTCCCCGTTGTTATAAGGGACCTTACCGACGCGCAGGTCGCAGAGCTTGCGCTTGTTGAAAATCTTCAGCGCGAGGACCTTGACCCGATTGAAGAAGCGCTTGGCTTTAAAGAGCTTTCGGAAAAATACGAATACACTCAAGAGGAAATTTCAAATCTTGTCGGTTGCTCAAGACCGGCGGTTGCAAATGCGTTAAGGCTTTTGACGCTTCCCGAAGAGATTATAACGCTTATTTCCAAAAAACAGCTCTCACCCGGGCACGCAAGAGCTGTTATGATGATTGACGACGACGCCCTGAAAATTTCCGCGGCGCAAACCGCCGTTAAAGAAGAGCTTTCGGTAAGAGATACCGAGCGCCTTGCGCGAAGTCTTTTGAAAGAGCCGAAAAAAGGCAAAAAAGCAAAAAAACGCGACCCGTATTACGACGAAGTGGAGCTTTCGCTTTCGGATGTGCTCAAAAGAAAGGTGCGCGTTACAAAATCTTCAAAAAGCGGCAAGCTTGAAATCGAGTTTTTTGACGACGACGATTTGAAAAAGCTTTTAAAAATATTTGACGATGAATATTGATATTTGAATGAGGTAGAAAAAATGATTGACATTAAATTTTTAAGAGAAAATCCCGACGCTGTTAAACAGAACATCAAAAACAAGTTTCAGGACAATAAGCTTCCTCTTGTTGACGAGGTAATAAAGCTTGACCTTGAAAGCCGCAAAATCAAAGGTGAGGCGGACGCTTTAAGAGCTTCACGAAACAAAAACAGCAAGCTAATAGGCGCGCTTATGGCTCAGGGCAAAAAGGACGAAGCCGAAGAAATGAAAAAGCGCGTAAACAGCGACGCCGAAAGACTTAAAGAGTGCGAAGCGCTTGAAGAGGAGCTTTCAAAAAAAGTTACCGATATTATGATGGTAATTCCCAATATTATCGACCCGTCTGTTCCGATAGGAAAAGACGACAGCGAAAACGTTGAAAGAGAGCGCTTCGGCGAGCCGCTTGTGCCCGATTTTGAAATACCCTATCACCGCGAAATTATGGAAAGCTTTGACGGCATAGACCTTGACGCCGCGTCGCGCGTGGCTGGCAACGGCTTCTATTACCTCAGCGGCGACATTGCAAGACTTCATTCGGCGGTTATTTCTTATGCCCGCGATTTTATGATAGACCGCGGCTTTACCTATTACATTCCGCCGTTTATGATAAGAAGCAGCGTTGTAACCGGCGTTATGAGCTTTGCCGAAATGGACGCTATGATGTACAAGATTGAAGGCGAGGACCTTTATCTTATAGGCACGAGCGAGCATTCTATGATAGGCAAATTCATAGATACAGTTATCCCCGAAGAAAAGCTTCCGCAAACGCTTACAAGCTATTCGCCCTGCTTCAGAAAAGAAAAGGGCGCGCACGGCATTGAAGAGCGCGGCGTTTACAGAATACATCAGTTTGAAAAACAGGAAATGATAGTTGTCTGCAAGCCCGAAGAAAGCCCCGTTTGGTTTGACAAGCTTTGGAAAAACACGGTTGACCTTTTCCGCTCTCTTGACATACCCGTCAGAACGCTTGAGTGCTGCTCGGGCGACCTTGCCGACCTTAAGGTTAAATCGGTTGACGTTGAAGCGTGGAGCCCGAGACAGAAAAAATATTTTGAAGTCGGCAGCTGCTCAAACCTTTCTGACGCACAGGCAAGACGTCTTAAAATCCGCGTAAACGGCAAAGACGGCAAATATTTCCCGCATACTTTAAACAACACGGTTGTTGCGCCGCCGAGAATGCTTATTGCTTTCCTTGAAAATAACCTCAACGCGGACGGCACGGTGAACATTCCTGCGGCATTAAGACCCTATATGGGCGGTAAGGAGAAGCTTGTTCCTTCAAAATGATTAATGACAGAAATGAAAAAAACGCGCCCTCAAATGAGGAGCGCGAAAGAGATAACGATATAATTTTCGGCAGAAATCCCGTTGCCGAAGCCATTAAAAGCGGCAGACCGCTTATAAGCGTGCTTGTCGCAAAGGGCGAACGCTCGGGTTCTATACCGAAAATACTTGCAGACGCAAGAAAGACCGACGCGGTAATTAAAGAGGTTGACAGAAAAAAGCTTGACTTTATTTGCGGTCACAACAACCATCAGGGCATAGCGGCGTATGTCGCTGTTAAAGACTACTCTACGGTTGAGGATATTTTTAACACCGCAAAAGAGCGAAACGAGCAGCCTTTTATAATAATCTGCGACGAAATAGAGGACCCGCACAATCTCGGCGCTATTATAAGAACCGCCGAGGCGGCGGGCGCGCACGGTATAATAATACCGAAAAGGCGCAACGCGTCTTTAAGCTATACGGTTGCAAAAACCTCCGCCGGTGCGGTTGAGTTTATGCACGTTGCAAGAGTTACGAATATACCCAGGGCAATTGACGAGCTTAAAGAGCGCGGCGTGTGGATTTATTGCGCCGATATGGACGGCGTTTCTGCTGAAAGCGTTGACCTTAAAGGCGCTGTGGGGCTTGTTGTCGGCAGTGAAGGCAACGGAGTAAAAAGACTTGTGAAAGAAAAATGCGACGGAAGCATTTCGCTTCCGATGAAGGGCAAAATCAATTCGCTCAATGCATCGGTAGCCGCCGGAATACTTATGTATGAGGTTTTAAGGCAGCGCGAAAATTAATTCGGTCGGGGGAGAAGATATGGCAGACGGCCTTTACAATGAACCGAGAAAATGGTCTCTTGAAGAGATAGATGAGCTGTTGCGTGACAGCGGTATAGTCAGTGACGAAAGCGAAAGTGAAAAACCCGAGGAAACGGTTTCGCAGAAAAAAGCCGAATCCGTTGACCCGCGTCCTACCTATAACGAAAACGCAGAGCACAAAATTAAAACAAAAAATGTAGAAAAGTCCGACGCCGACAAAAAAACGCGCGTATTCGGCACGCTTGAAAGCGACAAATACCGTGAAAGATTTTTGAACAGACCTGTTCAAAATCTTGAAAAAACCGCCGAGCACGCCATCGTTTCAGAAAACGAGCCGTTTGAACGCGGCGGATTTATAAAGCGCGAGGGCGTTTTTAAAAACACCGTTGAGCTTCAGCCTATTCCGACGATAGTTTCAGACGAGCTTTTGAATGAAGAACAGGCGGCGGCAGACGGAAACACGCGCACCGTGGGGTTAAGGTCGCTTGCCGTTACTAACGGGAACGCTCACGAAACGGAGCTTCCCGACGAGGACGACTCTCAGCTTACATTCGAGGGCTTTAACGAGGGCGCCGATGTGCCCGTTGTGGACGAAGCCGAGGTTGAAGAGGAGCTTATAAAAAAGCGCCGCGAAAAAGCCGCCGAATTTGTGCTCAGCAACGAAATTTCGGACAGTACGGAGGAATCCGACTCGGGCAAATACGGAATAGACGAATACCGTTCTGTTAACGATAAGTTTAAAGTCAGCTACTTTTTAAAGAAAAAAAGAACAGCCGCGCTTTTTGGGGCAGTCTCTGGGGGCTTATGCGTACTTCTTCTTTTGATTATTTCGGTTTTAGCTTCGCTTTCAAAGTTCAATGAGACGGTTTTGCTTTCGCTGAATATTGTTTTCAGCGCGCTCTCGGTTTTTTCATGCCGCAAAAATTTTGCGGACGGCTTAAAAGGCGCTTTTACTTTTAAATTTAACAGGAATTCGGGCGCGTCTCTTGCGGCGCTTGTGTCGTTTATTTACGGCGTTGTACTGTTTTTTAAAGCCGCGCCGTTTGAAAGCGGACTTCATATGTATTCAGCCGCGGCTCTTTTGCCGCTGACGCTTTGCTCTGCGGCGGATTTTCTTGAGTACGGCAGAATTAAAAAGAATTTTTCGGGTATAAGCGAAAACGAGCTTTATTCAATAGGCGATATAGACAAAGAAGATACCGCCTTTGAAATAGGCAGAGGGCTTCTTCTTGACGAGCCGCAAATTCTTTCTTCGCAAAAAACTCTTTTCCCCGGCAAATTCTTAGAGTATTCTTCAAAATATTATCCGGCGGACGATGTTAACAAAAGAACGGTTCCGATAGTATTTGCGGCTTCTTTTATAATTGCCGCAGTTACGCTTTTAATAGAAAAAGATATATTTTATTCGGTTGCCGCGCTTTCGGCGGCGTTTTGCGTGGGCGTGCCGTATTCTTCGTTCTTTGCGGACGCGCTTTCAATAAAAAGGACGTCAAAAGAGCTTAAAACACGCGGCGGAATAATCTCCGGTTGGGAGAGCTTTCGCGAATGCTCTTCGTCAAATGCCGTAGCCGTTGACGCGAACGATATTTTTGACGGTCAAAGCGGGAATATACACGGCATAAGAACGTATCATTCAATGAGCCCCGACGAAGCAATACTTGACACGGCGGCTTTGGCGGTCGCTTCAAAAGGTCCGCTCGGCGAGCTTTTTAAAAGAGTTGTTCTCGGCAGGACGGAGCTTTTGCCCGAAGCGGATACGCTCGTTTATGAAGATAAGCTGGGGCTTTCGGCGTGGCTTCGCAACAGGCGCGTGCTTGTCGGCAGTGAAGACCTTCTTAGAAACCATAATGTCGAAGTTCCCGACAAAGCCACATATTCACACTTTTTGCACGACGGCAGATATCCGCTGTTTCTTGCTATCGAAGGCAAGCTTGCGGCAATGTTTATCGTAAGCTACGGCGTTAACGAGAAAAATGCCGAGCGCCTTCGCGCGATAGAAAAAAGCGGACTTTCGATTCTTGTGCGCTCCGACGACGCAAACATCACAGATGAAATGCTCTCCGCCGCATTGGGTGTGCCGCAAAGCGGAATAAAGGTTTTAAGTGCGGTTTCGTCGGATATACTTGATACATACAAAAAAGAAGTGCGCTCTGCGGCAAAAGCGTCGCTTATGCACAGCGAATACGAAGGCAGTTTTCTTGAGTGCGTAAAAGCCGCGCTGTCGCTTGGCAAGGCAAAGCACCTTACAGGCATAATTCAGGCGGGTGCTTGCGGCGTCGGCATTGCAATTGTGGCGTCTCTTGCGTTTGTTTCGGGTATAAGAACGCTTTCGTGCGCTCAGCTTGTTATAACACAGCTTGTGTTTACGCTGATTTCGGCGCTCGCTTCAAAGGTTAAATAAATCGGGCGCCGCTATACAATAATAATTATATTATCGGCAAACTAAGCGCAGGTATAGGCGCTCTCAATTAACAGTTTAAAGGTCGTCGGCGTCCTGCACGGGCTTTTCGCCTTTTTCGGGCGTGCCTGTGTAAGAGCCGTCGGTGTCGCTTTTAATATCGTTGAATTTCGGCTTAAACGCCTTTATTGCAGAGTTATCTCTGTTTTTTGTCTTTTTGTTTTTCAAAAATATCACCTCGTCGATATTATTTCAAAAATATAAAAAATAATACTTTTAAGGAGGATACCGATGAAATACGCTGAACTTACGGCAAAGCTTTCTCTTGAAGAAAAAGCGGCGCTTTGCTCGGGCAAGGATTTTTGGCATCTTGTCGATGTTGAAAGGCTCGGCATTCCGTCAATTATGGTAACCGACGGCCCGCACGGCCTCAGAAAACAGCGCCAGGACAAAACCGCCGCAGGCGATGTTCTCGGCAACAGCGTGCCTGCAACATGCTTTCCTACAGCGTCGCTTACCGCAAGCTCGTGGGACCCGGAGCTTTTACTCGAAATGGGCAAAGCTCTCGGCGACGAATGTAAAAAGGAGCAGGTGAGCGTCCTTTTGGGACCGGGCGTAAATATGAAGCGCTCGCCTTTGTGCGGCAGAAACTTTGAATATTTTTCAGAGGACCCGTTTCTTGCGGGAAATATGGGAGCCGCATTTATAAACGGCGTTCAGAGCCGCGGCGTCGGTACGTCGCTCAAGCACTTTGCACTCAATAACCAGGAATGCCGCCGAATGACCATAAGCTCCGTTGCTGACGAACGCACAATGCGCGAAATATATCTCACCGCGTTTGAGATATGCGTAAAACAAGCGTCGCCGTGGACGGTTATGAATGCTTATAACAAAATTAACGGCACATACTGCGCCGAAAACAAATGGCTTCTTTCTGACGTTTTGAGAAAAGATTGGGGCTATAACGGACTTGTTGTTACCGATTGGGGCGCAGAAAACGATATTGCCGAGGGTCTTAAAGCCGGGCAGAACCTTGAAATGCCGAGCTCCGGCGGATATAATCCGCAAAAAATAGTCGAAGCGGTCGAAAACGGAACGCTTCCTATGGAAGTGCTTGACAATAACGTCGATACAATTCTTGACCTTATTTTCAAGAGCGCCGAAAATCTTACCGAAAACGCCGAGTGCGATATGGCGGCGCATCACACTCTTGCAAGAAAGATTGCTTCGCAGTCTGCCGTTCTTCTTAAAAACGACGGCGTTTTGCCGCTTGACAAGAAGAAAAAGATTGCCGTAATAGGCGAAATGGCGAAAAATCCGCGTTATCAGGGCGCGGGCAGCTCTCTTATTAATCCCACCAAAATTGACGACGCATACACGGAGTTCTTGAAAGAGGGCTTTAGGGTTGCGTATTCAAGAGGATATGACAAGGCGACCGACGTGCCCGACGAAAATATGATTTCGGCTGCGGCGGCGCTTGCAAAAAAAGCCGATGTTGCCGTCGTTTTTGCGGGTCTTACCGAGGTTTATGAGTCCGAAGGCTTTGACAGAAAGCATATTGAGCTTCCGCCGTCGCACAACGAGCTTATTAAAGCCGTTTGCGCCGCAAACAAAAACACGGTTGTTGTGCTTTCGGGCGGCTCTGCGGTTACAATGCCGTGGCTTAATGAAGTAAAAGGCGTTCTTAACTGTATGCTCGGCGGCCAGGCAAGCGGAAGCGCGGCGGTTGACGTGCTTTCGGGCAAGGTG
>DJRI01000062.1:0-247 GCA_002440045.1 Ruminococcaceae bacterium UBA6364
CGTACCGGGTTCGACCCTCTTAGCCTTAAATAAAAGTAAAACCGACTCTGTAAGATGTACAGAATCGGTTTTTGCTTGTTTGTTTGCTTTTTCGGTTTTCAGTCTTTAAGACCCAAAAGCCAGTCTACCGAGACGTTCAAAACCTCCGAAAGGGCAATAAGCTCTGTGTCGTTCACCGAGCGAAGCTGACCTTCAAGCTTTGAAAGCCCCGACGCATTAAGGTCAATTCCGCGAATCTGAAGCTGTT
>DJRI01000062.1:256-790 GCA_002440045.1 Ruminococcaceae bacterium UBA6364
TGTAAGAAGGTCTTTTTGCTTCATTCCGATTTCGCGGCGCCTTGCTTCTACGCGCTCTCCGCAAATGTTTCTGTCGCCGAGTGGTTGTTTACGTATTCTCATTTGGATTCCTCCGTTACAAATTAATACAGCCACCCCAAAAAGCTGTCGATTTGGCATAATAATAGCACATAAAAATAAATTTTGCAATAATTTCGCCGATTTTAAACACCGAAAGGGGTAAATGTCGGATATATTTAATATTGTATGATAATTCCACGGTAAAATAATCGCGTGATTATTGATATAATTAAAATTGTGTGCTAAAATGATTTCAAAGTTTTTTGATTGGGAATAAAAACAAAGTCTTATTGAAAAATTAATTTGAGAGGTAATTTATGCCCGAAGAATACAAATTGCACCTTTCAAGAAGTGTGCTTTTCGACGCGTCGCCGCTGTGCGCTTTTTTGTGCACATACGGCGCTGTGATTGATGAAAAAGAATTTTTAAAAGCATACAAAATGCTTTCTTTTAAAGAACCGCTGATTACGGCGG
>DJRI01000062.1:804-5317 GCA_002440045.1 Ruminococcaceae bacterium UBA6364
CTTGACGATAACGGCGAAGGCTACGCTTGTATCGGCAAAGCAAAAACAGAACCGATTTTTATAGAAACGAACGACGAACGTGCGTTTTTCAATACAGAAAAAGAAAGACCGTCAAACCCGTTTGAGGGCTTTTTCCGCTTTTTCGTTTTAAATAAAAGAACGCTTGCAATATTCGCAAATGCCGCGGTTTCAGACTGCAAATCGCTTTTTATGATTACCGAGGAGCTTTTTAACTTCTATGAAAAAAAGACGCTCGACGTTTCTCCGAAAGAGGTCTTTTTGTATTCTAAAAAAAGCGACGTTCCGTCAAACGCGTTTTCCGTAATAATCGACAGGATAACAAGCGATATAGAAATGAAGTGGCAAAAAAAGCCGAAAACCTTTTCAAACGGCGACTATATGCGCCTTTTAGATGCCGAAAACAAAATGACGGCTTCAAAAAACAGGCTCACTTTTTCGCTTGATGAAAGCGAAACGGCAGAGTTTTCAAAAAGATGCGCCGACAAGGGAATAGATATGTCAACCGCCGCATGCTTCGCTTTTAGAAAAGCGGCGCTTTCATCGCCCGAATTTAAAAAACTGAAGCGCAAAAAAGTCAATTTCGGCGCTGATTTTCGTATTTATGAAGAAAAGCCCTATAAATACGGCGTCGGTCCGTTTTTTGCGCGTGCCGGTATAGCAAAGCCCATAAGAAGAGATTTAAAGGCAAGCGGCGAATTGAAAGCGTTTCACGATATGTGCTATAAAAAGCTTGCAAACGTGTTTTTTGCCTATTACGACAAGGTCTTTCTTATGTACCTTTCGCCGTTCCTTTGCGACGCCGCCGAGTTTTATGCCGCGGGACTTTATAAGGGCAAAACGGTAAAAAAACTGGCAAAAAACTATTCCTGCCTTTACACGCCGATTTTGACGTTCGACTTTTTCAATCTCGACTGCGAGCGCTGGGCGTTTCTTAAAAAGTTTGACAACATTTTGTGCTCCGAGCAAAAATCGCGCGGATGCGGGCTTTCGGTAACGCTCGTCCTTAAAAACGGAAGGCTCTTTTTTGAAGCCGAAGCGCAGAATGCGCGCTGTTCCGAGTGTGAATTTAAACGCATTTGCAGCGAGGCTCTCAAAATATTAAAGGCGATATAAAAATAACTGCACGCCGTTTTTAGCGTGAAATATATTAACAAAAACAAGCTCCTTTGATTGTTGGTTTTCAACAATTTTAAGGGGCTTTATTTTTATTTCTAAAACCAATAAAAGTGCTTGACAGCACAATTACATTGATATATAATGTGTTTGTGGTGCAATTAGGTGCAAAGTGGAAACGAAGTGGCTAATTGTGGATACAAAAATGTACGGAGGTGTCGGCAGTGTTCAGAGGAACTTATTATCCCGGTCTTGACGCGAAAAACCGCTTTTTTCTGCCGGCGCAGTTCCGCGACGAATTGGGCACAAACGTCGTCCTTTTTAAATCTCCCGATAAAGAGGCAAGGTGANNCCTTTACCCCGAAGAACGCTGGGAGGAGGTTTCGGCGGGCTTTGTAAAAAATCTTCCCGCAAACCGCGAAGGGCGCGCCCTTGAAAGAAAGCTTATGTCGGACTCTGTGAACGCCGAGATTGACAAATCGGGAAGGCTCACGGTGAACCAACAGTTCAAGGACTTTGCAGGGCTTGAAAAAGAGCTTGTCATAGTGGGTCTCAGGGAACGCATTGAAATATGGTCAAAGGCCGAGTGGCAGAAGGAAGAAGCCGCAATTGCAGACCTTTCGGTCGAAGAATTCGGCATAGTGTTCTAAGGGCAATATTATGGAGTTTAATCATATTTCGGTTTTGCTTAACGAGTCGGTCGAGGCGCTTTGTATAAAGCCCGACGGCATATATGTCGATTGCACGGCGGGCGGCGGCGGTCATTCGGCGGCTGTTTTAAAAGAGCTTTGTGAAAACGGCAGAATGGTACTTATCGACCGCGACCCCGACGCCGTAAAAATCCTTAACGAGCGCTTTAAAGGCGACGGGCGCGTAACGGTTGTCAATGACAACTTTTCAAACATCAAAAACATTTTAAAAAATCTTTCGATAGATAAGGTTGACGGTATTATTGCAGACCTCGGCGTAAGCAGCTATCAGCTTGACACGCCCGAGCGCGGTTTCTCTTTTCACGCCGACGCGCCGCTTGATATGCGAATGGGAAAAGTAGGTCAAAGCGCGTTCGACGTTGTGAACACATATTCGGAAGAGCAGCTCAAAAACATAATTTACCGCTACGGCGAAGAGCAGTTCGCACCGAAAATTGCCGCAAATATAGTGAAGACAAGAAGCAAAAAGCCGATAGAAACAACGCTTGAGCTTTCAGATGTTGTCTGTTCTTCAATACCCGCAAAATTCAGGCGCGACGCGCATCCCGCGCGAAAGACCTTTCAGGCAATAAGAATAGAGGTCAACAGCGAGCTTTTGTCGCTTGAAAATGCGCTTCCCGATATGTTTGAAGCTTTAAAAAGCGGCGGAGTAATGGCAATAATCACTTTTCATTCGCTTGAAGATAAAATCGTTAAAGATTATTTCAACACGTTAAAACAGGGGTGTACCTGCCCCAAGGATTTTCCCGTTTGCGTTTGCGGCAAAAAGCCGAAGGCAATAGTTCGCTCGGGCGGGAAAAAGGCGTCACAAAAAGAAGTTCAGGATAATAAACGAAGCCGCAGTGCAAAACTGAGAACGGCAGTTAAATTATAAAGGAGTAAGTAGGAATGACGGGTTACAGAGATTCGTCGGCGTATGATTTTTCACTTTTTGAACCGCAAGAGCCGACGTCGCCCGAAAGAGCGGCAAGAACAGCTACAAATACAAAAGCGCGTGCCGCTTCGCAAAAAGGACAGGTTTCGGCAAAAACCGCGCCGCAAAAGCGCGCGGCAACACAAACAAAAACGCGCGGAAACACTGCCGTTAAAACCGCCGCAAAGGCATATGCGACAGTCGATTCTTACGGCAAAACGGTTGAGCGCAACGCATATGTCGCGCTCGTTTCACCCGCAATTAAAAAAGTAATTCTTTTCGGCGCAGTCTGCTTTATGCTTATGAGCTGTCTGCTTTATATGCGCGCGCAGTCCGACAGAATTTCTGCCGAAATTGCCGACGTTAAGTCCGAAATCGAAATTGCCGACGGCGAGAGTGTAAGGCTTAACGCAACGCTTGCGTCAAAAATTTCGTCGCAGAAAATTGAAGATTATGCCGAAAACGTTCTCGGAATGGTAAAAGCCGAGGGCTATCAGATAACATACCTTGATTTAAGCAACGGCGACGAAACGGTTGTTTCGGGCGGAAAAAGCGCAGGGGAGGACACCTCTTTTAAAGCTAAAGTAAAAGAGCTTTTCGCATATATCTTTTAATGCTTAAATATTATTAATGAGGAGTTGAGAATGCTCGACTCCTTTTTGTCCATTTATATAAATGTATTTCGGAGGAAATTTCTATGGTGACCGCAAAACTGAAACGCCGCGGACTTATAGCCATAGCCGTGTTGCTTCTTGTCGGCTTCGGCGCGGATATTGTCAAGCTTTTTTATCTTCAGGTGATAAAGGGCGAAGAATATAAAACCAAGGCCGAAGCGCAGCAGCTCAGCGATACGCAGATTGCCGCCGACAGGGGCATAATCTATGACTGCAATATGAACGTTATCGCAGAAAGTGCGTCGGCGTGGCTTGTTTACGTCAATCCGTCGCGAATAAAAGACGACGCGCAGCGCAGTTTGATAGCGTCGGGTCTTGCCGAAATACTTTCTTTAAAGGCTGAAAATATTAAAGATAAAATCAGCAACGACAAATACAGCTATGTAAAAATCGCAGGTAAGGTCGAGTATAACGAAAAAAGCAAAATTACCGACTTCATAACCGACAACGACCTTTACGGCATTGTTTCGGTTGACCCCGACACAAAA
Organism: Ruminococcaceae bacterium UBA6364; assembly: GCA_002440045.1. Taxonomy (GTDB): domain Bacteria; phylum Bacillota; class Clostridia; order Oscillospirales; family Acutalibacteraceae; genus DTU089. Next base: position 4,724 of record DJRI01000062.1, read on the forward strand.
CGCTATTATCCCTATTCGACGTTTGCTTCAAGCGTGATAGGCTTTACGGGTGACGGCGACAGCGGCAGAGCGGGACTTGAGCTTCAGTATGACGACAGCTTAACGGGCGTTGCCGGCAGAATAATTACTGCCAAAACCGCGCGCGACGGCTCGATGAAGAGTAATTACGAAACTATTTACGACGCCGAACGCGGCGTAAGCCATATTCTTACCATCGACAAAAACATTCAGTATTTCCTTGAAAAAGGCTTAAAGCAGGCGCTTATAGAAAACGACGCGGCATCTGCTTACGGAATAGTTATGGAGGTTGAAACGGGCGCGATTAAAGCTATGGCGACAATGCCCGATTACGACCTTAACACGCCCACCGTCATAACCGATGAAGAAACGCTTAAAGAGCTTGCAAAAATCACCGACGAAGAAGAATATGCGAAGGCGTATAACGAAAAAATATATACAATGTGGCGAAACAGAGCAATAAGCGACACATATGAGCCGGGTTCTGTTTTCAAGATATTCACGGCTTCCGCCGCTATAGAGGAAAACGCCGTCTCAGAAAACTTCACTTATACCTGCAACGGCTCGATAAAGGTT
>DJRI01000062.1:5371-11626 GCA_002440045.1 Ruminococcaceae bacterium UBA6364
CTTATGAATTCCTGCAACCCGTTTTTTATAACGGTCGGTCAAAAGCTCGGAACAGAAAGGTTCTTTAAATATTTTGAAGCCTTCGGCTTTACCGAGAAAACACAGATAGACTTGCCCGGCGAAGCTTCGCCCGTCGCAAACGTAACGTACTATACGCCCGACAATATGGGCATTGCGGAGCTTTCTTCGTGCGCTTTCGGTCAGACCTTCCAGGTTTCTGCCATTCAGTTGATAACCGCTGTTTGCTGTGTTGCAAACGACGGCAAGCTTATGCAGCCTTATCTTCTTCAGTCAATGGTCGATGAGGACGGCAACACCGTGTACGAGGCTTTTCCCGAGGTCAAACGTCAGGTTATTTCCAAGAAAACAAGCGAAAAGGTCATTGCCATGATGGAGCAGGTTGTTGCCGACGGTACAGGTAAAAACGCCTATGTTCCCGGCTACCGCATAGCAGGCAAAACAGGTACTTCCGAAAAGCTCGGCTCCAAACGCAAGGATGGAAAGATTCAGCACATCGCCTCCTTCTCGGGGTGCGCACCCGCAAACGACCCCAAAATCGCGGTGCTTATAGTTATAGACGAGCCGCAGTCCGAATATCACGGCGGCGGCACGATAGCCGCTCCCGTTGCGGGCAGTATAATAGAACAAACGCTTAAATATCTCAATGTTGAGCCTACATATACCGACGAAGAGCTTGCAAAGCTCAACGCCGCAACGCCCGAGGTCAGCTCAATGACCGTTTCTGCGGCAAAAGCGGCGCTTCAAAGCAAGGGCTTTACACCGCGCGTTATAGGTAACGGCGAAACGGTTGTTTCTCAGTACCCGATTGGCGGTCAGAATATTTCCCACGGCGGCGTGGTAATACTTTATACCGAAAGCGACGGTGCCGAAAGCGAGGGTACGGTGCCGGACCTTACGGGGCTTAGCATAAGCGCGTGTAACGACAAAGCGGTAAACGCGGGCTTTAACATCAAAATATCGGGCGCTTCGCTTAACAGCGAGGTTGTCTCATACAGGCAAAGCGTTGAGCCGGGCACAAAGTGCGAGCTTGGCACAACAATAACGGTTTACTTTAAAACGACAACAGGGGTTCAGGACGACTGACCGTTCTTTTTGCGGAGGGGAAATATGTTATTATCGCGGCTTCTTTCGGACGTTGAAGTTTTGTCGCCCTTTTTTGACAGAGAAATTGCGGACATAACCGACAGCACCGAAAAAATCAGAAAAAACAGCGCTTTTGTGTGCATAAAAGGTATGAACAAAGACGGTCATTCTTTTGCATCTGAAGCCGTATCTTCGGGTGCGGCGGCGATAATAGCCGAACACGACGTAAATTCGCCGCTTCAGGTTATTGTGAATGACAGCCGCAAAGCCTATGCCGTTATGTGCAAAAACTTCTTTTCTTCGGCTTGCGAATCGCTTTCGATTATAGGCATTACGGGCACAAACGGCAAAACAAGCGTTTCGTTTATAATACGCGACATTTTAAAAGCGCTCGGGGTTGAATGCGGGCTTATAGGCACCGTTGAAAACGCAGTCGGCAAAAACGAATATCCGTCAAAGCTCACAACACCCGACGCATATGAAATTCACAGGCTTTTTTCGCTTATGAAAAAAGAAAACATAAAGTATTGCGCTGTTGAAGCGTCGTCACAGGCACTTCATCAAAAAAGGCTTTACGGTGTGAATTTTGATGTGGGCGTGTTTACAAATTTTACTGAAGACCATCTTGATTATCACAAAACCGCCGAAGAATATCTCAGGTGTAAAAAGCTGCTTTTCAAAAACACAAAAACAGCCGTATTAAATGCCGACGACGCGGCAAGCACCGAGATAGCGGAGGGCTTGAACCTTAATAAAATCACATACGGCAAAAAAGACGCCGATTTTAAAGCTGAAAATGTAAAGTTTTTTTCAAACCGCGTTGAATATACCGTTGGGGGCTTTCCCGTGGTTTTTAACACTCCGGGCGAGTTTTCTCTGTATAATTCGCTTGCCGCTGTGGCGGCGGTTACATCTTTGGGCTTTGAGCTTTCAAAAGTAACGGACGCCGTGAAATACGCGGGCGCTGTTAAAGGCAGGTTTGAAACAGTTAAAACCGACAGAGATTTTTCAGTCATTATTGATTACGCCCACACGCCCGACGGGCTTAAAAAAGCCATATCGACGGCAAAGGCAATTACAAAAGGGCGTGTTATAACGGTTTTCGGCTGCGGCGGCGACCGCGACAGCTTAAAGCGTCCCAAAATGGGGAGCGCGGCTTCAAATTTAAGCGACGTTGTTGTCATAACAAGCGACAACCCGAGAACCGAAGAGCCGCAAAAAATAATTGCCGACATATTAAAAGGCGTAGACCCCGACAGTGCCGAAATACACGTTATCGAGGACAGAAACGAAGCCATAGAATATGCCGTTTTAAACGCCCGCGCGGGCGACACGGTGTTAATAGCGGGCAAGGGCCACGAAACCTATCAGATTAAAGGAAAAGAAAAAATACATTTTGACGAGCGCGAAATAGTTGAAAGTATATTGAAAAAGGGTGTTTGATTTGGAGAGAATTACGGTTAAAGAAGCGGCGGAATTTTGCGAAAGCAAAACAGCTCTTTCGGGTTTTATCGAAAGAATTTCGACCGACAGCCGCGATGTTGACGAAAATACGCTGTTTGTTGCGCTTCGCGGCGAACGCTTTGACGCAAACGACTTTGTACCCGATGTATTAAAAAATGGCGCAAAGGCGGCGGTCAGCTCGCGAAAAGACATCGACGACGAGCGTATTATATATGTTCCCGACACAAACAAAGCGTTTTTAGATATAGGCTCAAAATACCGCGACCGTTTTAATATACCCGTAATCGCCCTTACGGGGAGCGTCGGAAAAACCACTACAAAGGGTATGGTTTATTCCGTCGTAAGCGAAAAATACAAAACGCTTCGCACCGAGGGCAACTTAAATAACGAGGTCGGCGTTCCCAAAACGCTTTTAAGGCTCGACAAATCCTATGAAGCCGCCGTTATAGAAATGGGAATGAATCATTTCGGCGAAATCGAAAGAATTTCGCGCGCGGTAAAGCCCACAATCGGCATCATTACAAACGTCGGCACGGCTCATATAGAAAATCTCGGCTCGCGCGAGGGTATTTTGAAAGCAAAATGCGAGATTTTAAAGGGTATGAAAAAAGGCTCGCCGTTAATAATAAACGGTGATAACGATATGCTTTCAACGCTTAAAAACGACGATTTTGACATAATACGCTTCGGTATAAACGGTGAAAATCTTTATATCAAAGCAGAAAACATTGAATTTAAAGACGGCGGTATGTGCTTTGACGCAGTCACCTGTGACGAGCGCGTTAAAGCGTGGGTTCCCGCAGTCGGTATGCACAACGTCTACAATGCGCTTTGCGCGCTTTGCGTCGGGAAAATTCTCGGCTACACTTTAAGCGAGGCATCAAACGGCCTGAAAAACTTCGTGCCCGAGGGTATGCGCCAAAAGATAACCGAAATCAACGGCTATACTTTTATAGAAGACTGCTATAACGCAAACCCCGACAGTATGCGCGCTTCGCTTTCGGCGCTTAATTCGCTCAAAAAAAGCCGCTCTATAGCGGTGCTCGGCGATATGATGGAGCTGGGTTCATATTCTGAAACCGCTCACCGTGAGGTCGGCGAGTTTGCGGGCGAAAGCAAAACCGATATTCTTCTTTGCTTCGGCGAGTTTTCGCACTTTACGCTTGAAGGCGCAAAGAATGGCGGGGTTAAAGAAGCACTTCGCTTTGATACCAAAAAAGAACTTACCGAGTATTTAAAAAGCATATTGAAAAAAGGCGATACCGTGCTCTTCAAGGGCAGCCGTTCCACCGAGACGGAAGAGGTATTTCTGACGCTTTATAAGGAGTGGAGCGAATGAATATATATGCCGCCTGCGTTATCGGGGCTGTTTTGAGTTTTCTTGTTGCGTTTCTTTCGGGATTTGTGATAATCCCTTTGTTAAGAAAGCTCAAATTCGGTCAGACCATACTTGACATCGGGCCGAAATGGCATCAAAAAAAGCAGGGGACACCCACAATGGGCGGTTTTTTGTTTATTCTTTCTACGCTCATATCCTTCGGCGCAGTGCTTTTTGCCGATAAGCGCCTCGGCGGTCATTTGATTTATTCAAGCGAAATTTTGGCGGGGCAAATGAAGATGAAGCTTTTCGGCGGGCTTATTATGGCTCTCGGCTTTGCTTTTATCGGATTTCTCGACGATTACATAAAGGTTGTAAAAAAACGTAATCTCGGGCTTACGGTGCTTCAAAAAACAGCGCTTCAGTTCATTCTCGGATTAGGCTACCTTTTAATGCTTTTTATAAACGACCCCACAGGCAGTATGTTTGTGCCGTTTCTCGGCACAATTGAAACGGGAGTCGGCTTTTGGGCAATAGGACTTGCCGTGATTTATTGCACGGTAAACGCCGTTAATTTTACCGACGGTGTAGACGGCCTTTGCGGAAGCGTGACTTTCGCCGCCGCAATAAGCTTTGTTGCAGTTGCCGCATTAAGAAGCTGCTTCGGCATAAGCCTTCTTTCGGCGTGCCTTGCGGGCGGGCTTTTGGGGTATCTTATATGGAATCATTACCCGGCAAAGGTTATGATGGGCGACCTCGGCTCAATGTTTTTGGGCGGACTTGTCGTGGCGTTTTCATACGCCGTTGATTGCCCCCTGATAATTCTTTTAATCGGCATAGTTTATGTGATTGAATTTTCTTCGGATATTATTCAGATAATTTATTTCAAAGCAACGCACGGCAAGCGTATTTTCAAAATGGCGCCCCTTCATCACCACCTTGAAATGAGCGGTTGGAAAGAGGATAAAATAGTCGGCGTGTTCACATTTATCGGCGCTTTAGGCGGCGCGGCGGCGACTGCGCTTGTGTATTTCGGCAATTTAAGATAAAACGAAAGGAGAACGCTATGAAAAAGCAAAAAACATTTAACGATATTTTTGTGAAAAACAGTATGGATATTCCGTTTTTGCTTATCCTGCTCGTAATACTCACAATAGGGCTTGTAATGCTTCTTTCGGCAAGCTATTTCAACGCGTTTTATAACACCGCAAGCGGCGACAGCCTTTATTATTTCAAGCGTCAGCTCATTTTTTCGGTGTTCGGCGTTATTTCGATGCTTGTTCTTTCGCGCGTGAATTACAAGTATTTCAGACTGCTCGGATTACTCGGTATGGGCGTTTCGCTTTTGCTTCTTGTGGCGGTTCTTCTTATTCCCAACGAAGAGGACGACGGCATTAAGCGCTGGATATATTTAGGCAGTTTTCAGTTTCAGCCGTCCGAAATAGCAAAATTTATGCTGATTGTATTTTTGGCAAACGGACTTGACCGCGACAACAAAAAGCTTACAAGCTCGGCGCTGTCGCAGGCTTCGGTTGCTCAAAAAATCTATAAGTATTCAAACAAGCGTATTCTTATTACACAGGGCACAACAACGCTGTTTAAATATGCCGTCGCGGTTCTTGTCGTGGCGGGGCTTGTGGCGCTTGAAAGCCACCTTTCGGGCACTATTCTTATGCTCGGCATCGGCGTCGTAATGCTTTGGCTCGGCGAGGGCAGAGCGCGCTGGTTCGCAATTGCGGGCATAGGCGGCGCGCTTGTAGTAACACTGTTTGTTGTTTATATCGAAGCGAAAAATTTCCAGGATATACCGTTTTTGAAGCCTTATATGGTCGAGCGCATACAATCGTGGCTTGACAAGGACTTTTCGCCGCTTGACAAGCGCTGGCAGACAAATCAGTCGCTTTACGCCATAGGCTCGGGCGGGCTTTTAGGCTCGGGGCTCGGCAACTCAAAAGAAAAGTATCTTTATGTTTCAGAGCCGCAAAACGACTTCATTTTTGCAATAGTCTGCGAAGAGCTCGGCTTTGTCGGCGCTGTCGGAATACTTCTTCTTTATGCGCTTTTAATAGTCAGAGGGCTTTATATCGGTATGCGTTCGCGTGACCGCTTCGGCGCGCTTCTTGTTTTCGGAATGATTTCACAGCTTGCTTTGCAGGTGTTCTTAAACGTCGGCGTTGTAAGCGACCTTTTGCCGAATACAGGCATAGGCTTGCCGTTCTTCAGCTACGGCGGCACGTCAATGTGCCTTTGCCTGTGGGAGATGGGCGTTGTTCTGGCGGTTTCAAGGCAGGCAAATCTTCCTAAGGTCTATTCATTTTCAAATAAAACAAAAAAGGCAAAAGCCGTGTAAGCATAAGAGGGCCGAACTC
>DJRI01000133.1 GCA_002440045.1 Ruminococcaceae bacterium UBA6364
CGGCTGTTTTGTCGCACTTCTTCTTTTGCTTTTTATTGTTCTTAAAATAATTAAAACAGGCAAAGAAGCAAGGGATTTTTCGGCACAGCTTGCGTGCTACGGAATTGCCGTTATGATAGCTTCGCAGGTATTGATAAACGTCGGTATGTGCCTTATGATTCTGCCCGTAATAGGAATTACGCTTCCGTTTTTCAGCGCAGGCGGTTCAAGCACTTTATGCCTTTATATAGGCATAGGTCTTGTGTTCAGTATTTATCGCTATAACAGAGCGCGTGAAGCTGTCAATTTCAGACTGAGCAGAATTTCAACACCGTTTTCGGAATTTTAAATTTGTTTAGGAAAGGAGCCTTACAATGAAAAAAACATACGAAATACGTTTGTATGACGAGCGGCTTATCACCTTTTCGCTTGAAGAAAAGGGATTGGAAGGATTGCAGGCTGCCGTTCTTAATATTAATTCCGAAAAAAAACACCTTTTCCCGCTTGATTTGGAGCTAACGGGCAACGGCATTGTAAAATGGCTTGAACGCCGCGTTATTCCAAAAAACAGGCAATTTGTTGATGAAATTCTTAAAACGCTCGGTCTTGGCGTTAACAACACAAAAGGTATTATTGATGTTTGTATGGGGCTTTCTCTTAATGACAGTTATTGGGTTGTTGACGAAAGCTTTGACGGAAAATTTGCCGACTATAACTTATATAACAACCGCTTTTCGGAGGCGCTTTCGCTTGTTGCATATACCGGTGCCGGCAGAAGTGACGAAGCCTTTACCACTTCACCCGAGCTTACAACAAACGGTATGTTGAGAAAAGCCTGGCGTTTTTGCGAAAACGACGGCATCTATCTTTATAAAGGCGGTACGGAAGGCGCCGCCAACACGGGAAAAGAACCGTTCAGCGAGTATTATGCCTGTCAAATCGCAAACAAAATGGGGCTTTCGTGCGTTCAATACGATTTAGAAAACTGGAAAGGGCTTCTCTCTTCAAAATGCAAGCTTTTTACCGATATTGATACATCGTTTGTACCGATTGGAAGAATCTTAAAAAACATAAATTTAAAAGCCTGTATCGACTATTATAAAACCCTCGGAGACGAATTTTACGAGCAGCTTTGCAGTATGCTTGTTTTTGACGCGCTGATTTATAACGAGGACAGGCATTTCGGCAATTTCGGTATTTTGCGAAACAACAAAACGGGTGACATCTTCGATACGGCACCCATATTTGACAACGGGCTTTCGCTTTTTAACTATGCCATGCCCGAGGATTTCGATAATTTAAGCGACTATGCAAAGACGCGCACAAACCCATACCGCATTCCCTATGAAGATGTTTGCAAAGCTGTAATGGGTCCGAAACAAAAAGCGGAGCTTCGCAAAATGCTTGATTTTAAATTCAGGCGGCACCCGTCAATTAATCTGCCCGAAAAAAGACTTTCGGCAATTGAAAAACAGCTTGCAAAACGCACAAGAGAGCTTTTGACACTTCCGCAAAGAAGCGAATAAAAATAATTTAACCGCAATTCTTAAACCCGCTATGAGTTTTAAGAATTGCGGTTATTTTTATTTCTCAAAGCTTTGTAAGCCTTGCCATTTTAGCCATAAGCTTTTTTGTTCCGACGTTATCAAAGGCGACCTCCAAAAGCAAATCGCCGCCCGTGGGCTTTGCCGAAATTACCATTCCCTCGCCGAACGCTTTGTGCAATACCCTGTCGCCCGCTTTAAGGTCAACAGTACCCGTTGCCGCGGTGCTTCCTGCGCCCTTGCCGCTGAAGCCGCGCGAAAAGCCTTTGTTTCGCTCCGGCGGTGAATATGACGATTTCTTTTGTACAAACGCTGTGCTGTCAGCCGCCTTTTTTCTTTGCGAATACGGCGCGGCGGGTGCATAATCATTGAGGTCGGCGCCCCAAAAGCTGTTATAGCCCGAGCGTTTTTCAAGGTCTGAGTCCGTAAGCTCCGGCGGTATTTCGCCGATAAATCTTGACGGGCGGGTAAAAGACGTATTGCCGAAAATCATTCGCGAACGCGCGTTTGTTATATAAAGCTTTTCTTTTGCGCGCGTTATTCCGACATAGCAAAGCCTTCGTTCCTCTTCAACTTCGCTTTCGTCATACATAACCTGATTTCCCGGGAAAAGCCCCTCATCCATACCGACAATGAAAACGACGGGAAATTCAAGTCCCTTTGCCGAATGGAGCGTCATCATAACTGCCGAATCGCTTTCGGAATTGTAGTTATCAATATCGGTCATAAGGGCGACTTCTTCAAGAAAGCCCGTAAGCGTTGCGTCGTCGTTATCCTCCATATAATGCAAAAGGTTTGCAAGAAGCTCCATAACGTTTGCTTTTCGCTCGTCGCAGGTTTCTTTGTCAAGCTCCAAAGACGCCATATATCCCGTTTTTGTTATTACGTCGTCAAAAAATTCCGACATTTCTTTTTCTTCAAGCGATTTTCTGAGGCTCAAAATAAGCTTTGAAAAATCGGAAAGCTTATTTTGAGAGCGTGCTATCAAGGGATAATCGGCGGCGTTGCTTATCACTTCAAACATCGAAAGCCCGAGTCCCTCGGCAATTGAGGCGGCGTTATTTACGGTGGTATCGCCTATTCCGCGCTTCGGCTCGTTTATAATTCGCCTGAGCCTTACAGCGTCAGCGGGGTTTGCTATAACCTGCAAATAGGCAAGAACATCTTTAATTTCTTTTCGGTCATAGAACCTGTGGCCGCCTATAACCTTATACGGCACCGCGCTGTAAACGAGCGCGCGCTCTATGCTGTTTGACTGCGCATTCGTTCTGTAAAGCACGGCAAAATCCGAAAACTTGCGGCCTTTTGCGACCTGCTCAAGAATTGTGTCGGCAACAAAACGGCCTTCGTCGCGGTCATCGTTTAAAAGCTTGACCGTTATTTTTTCGCCCTCGCCGTTATCGGTCCAAAGCGTTTTGCCCTTTCTGCCGCGGTTATTTTTTATAACCGCGTTTGCGGCGTCAAGAATAACAGACGTTGAACGGTAGTTTTGCTCAAGGCGAATAACCTTTGCGTTTTCATACTGCTCTTCAAACGAAAGTATGTTTTCAATCGTTGCGCCCCTGAATTTATAAATACTCTGGTCGTCGTCGCCTACAACGCAGATGTTTTTGTAACCGCCCGCAAGAAGCGATGTCAGAACATACTGCGCGTGGTTTGTGTCCTGATATTCGTCAACCATAACATATTTGAAACGGCGTCTGTAATAATCAAGAACATCTGCATTCTCTCTTAAAAGCTTTACAGCATTGACAATAATATCGTCAAAATCCATAGCGTCGGCGTTTTTGAGATTTTCTTCGTATTTTTCAAAAGCCTGTCCTATAAGCTTTTTGTTTGCGTCGTAATTAGCTTCGGCGATATAGTCTTCGGGCGTTTTAAGAGAGTCCTTCGCCTTGCTTATTTCAGAAAGAATAAGCTTAACCGGAAGCCTTTTTTCATCAATATTAAGAAAGCGCATAACCTCTTTCATAACGCGCTTTGAGTCGTCCGTATCGTAAATTGTAAAATGCTTTGAAAAGCCCACTCTGTCGCAAAAGCGCCTTAAAATGCGGACACAGCACGAGTGGAACGTGCTTGCCCAAACCTCTTCGCCCTGAGAGCCGAGCATATTTACAAGGCGCTCTTTAAGCTCGTTTGCCGCCTTGTTTGTAAAGGTTATTGCAAGAATTTGCCACGGCTCGGGCGCGTCGCACGAAAGAAGCTGTTTTAATTCAAACGAAGGCTCGCCGCCGTTTTTAATAAGCTCTTCAAGCTCGTTCGCATCGCTTTCTGTCGGCACGCGGTATGTATAGCTTGAATTATAAGCGTTGCCGTATTTTATTAAATATGCAATTCTGTTAACGAGAACGGTGGTTTTGCCGCTCCCCGCGCCCGCAAGAATCAGCACAGCGCCCTCAACGCCGAAAACGGCTTTCTTTTGCATATCGTTCATTCGCGAAAACTCTTTTTCAATGAGCATTCGTCTTAATTCAGTAAACTCCATAATACCTCTCAGTTATTGTTAATTATAATTCTTTCGGTTTCAACATCCGCAAAAAACAGCGCCTCCAAAAGCGCCTCTTCGCATGAATAAAATTCGTGTAAAAAAACTGTCGGCTCTTTTTGTGTTATCATTTCGCGCTTTAAGCCGATAAGCGTGTTTTCAACGGCTCTTTTGTGCTCTTTAAGCGAATTTATAAGCTTTTTAGGCGTTTTAAAGCTTTTTAAAAGCGAAATCATTTCGGAAAAAGACGTCATAAGCCTTAAAATCGGTTCAAGCTTTTTTAAAAGCACATCGCTCTCTTTATGCCGCCCGAAAGCTTCAAGCGCGCAAACGCAAGAAAAGATGCGTTCCAAAAGCCTTGCAAGACTTAAAATGTCGCCGCGCTCAAACGGGGCTATAAATTCATCTAAAAGCGAATCGAAAATTTCGCCCTGAAGCGCCCTGAAAAGAAGCTTTTTGTCGCCGCTTTGCCTGTTTTCGGTTATATTTTTAAAAATCTCTTCATTTAAACGCGCCGCCGATGTCAACATTCCGAAATAATCGTTGTTTTTCTTCAAGGCCGCTCCTTATAAAAAAATGATAAAATAAAACTTCGTAACCACAAAAGAGAGTAAAAAGCACGCGGGAAAAGTCACCGTCCATGCTACAAGCATATTCTGTGCGACCTTCCAATTGACATTTTTAATTCCTCTTGCGGCGGCAACGCCCATAACGGCGGTTGCCTTAACATGGGTTGTGCTGACGGGAAAGCCGAAAACGGTTGAAAAAAGCAGGCTTAAAACCGAGGCGGCGTCTGACGAAAAACCCTGATATTTCTCTAAAGAAGCCATATCCATTCCGACGGATTTTATTATTTTTTTGCCGCCCATCGCCGTGCCCGAAGCCATAAAAGCAGAGCAAATCACAATAAGAAAAAACGGCACGCCCGCAGGCTTTTCTAAAATACCGCCGTTTGAAAAAGAGATGCACAAAAGCATCATACCGATAAACTTCTGACCGTCCTGTGCGCCGTGAAAAAAAGCCGTTGCCGCGGCAACAACAATTTCGCACCTGTCAAAAAAGCTGTTCGCCTTTTTTCTTCGTACTCCCGAAAACGCGCGCACAACGGCGCGGCTTATTACAAAGCCGCAAAAAAAGCCGAGCGCACTCGACAAAAAAAGCCCCGAAAGGACTTTGCCCCATTCGTAAGCGCTAACGCCCGAAAAGCTGCCGTGCAGCGAAACGGAAGCGCCGGTTATGCCCGCAATAAGCGCGTGGCTTTCGCTTGTGGGGATTCCGAAGCACCACGCCGCGACAGCCCAAAGCACCACCGCCGTCATGGCCGCGGCAAGCGCCGTTCTTGCGCTTTGCAAAGACGAGCCGAAGTCGGCAATTGAATAGACGGTTTTTGCGACCTCATAGTTCACAGAGGAGGTCAAAAAAACGCCGAAAAAATTCATAACCGCCGCCGTTAAGACAGCGGTTTTGGGTTTTAAAGCGCGCGTTACCACAGCCGAAGCTATGGCGTTGGGCGCGTCGGTCCAACCGTTGACCGTAATAACGCCCAAGGTCAGAACAACCGTTATTAAAAGCTGTAAATCACATTTTAAACTTCCCAAAAAAGAAGCAAAAGTCAAACTCAGCCCTGCCTGTAAATATCGTTACCGAAAGCGTCTATCGCCACGGTAAGCGGAAAATTCTTTACCGTAAGCTTTTTAACCGATTCACACCCCAAATCGTCAAAAGCGACAACCTCGCACGAAGCAATGCACCTTGAATAAAGCGCGCCCGCGCCGCCGATTGCGGCAAAATACACTGCGCCGAAGCTTTTTTGCGCTTCTATTACGCTGTCACTTCTGTCGCCCTTGCCAATCATACCCTTTAAGCCGTGCTTAAGCAAAAGCGGCGTAAATCCGTCCATTCGCGAAGATGTTGTAGGCCCTGCACTGCCGATTGAAAGCCCGTTCTTCGGGGGCGTGGGACCGCAATAATATATCACCGCGTTTTCAAGTTCAAACGGAAGCTTTTCGCCGTTTTGCAAAAGCGCAAAAAGCCGTTTGTGCGCGGCGTCGCGTGCGGTATAAACCGTGCCAGAAAGAAGCACCCTGTCGCCCGCCCTTAAAAAATCGGTACATTTATATATATTTTCGGTGTTTATTAAATATTCGTTCATACCGTTTTCGCCGCGTCGCTTTCGCCGTTTTCGGGCGAAGGAAGCGCCCCGCCGTCCGAAAGAACGCTTTCTGAAATAAGCGCCTGAGCGGTTTTGCTCATATTACCCGTTAAAACGTTAATTCTTAATTCAACTTCTTCAGCCGCTTTTGTAAAGTTGCGGGCAATTTCGCCTATATCTGAAGAGAGACTGTCGATTTTAAGCGCGGTATCGCCTATTGCGGAATAAATTTCTTTTGTAACCTTGTTGGCTTTTTCGCGCGCTTCTTTAACAAGCTCGTCGGAATGAAGCCTTGCGTCAAGCATTGCCGCGCCGACCTGCTGTTCCATATTTTTCATACGCTCGTTTTCGGCTTTAAGAGCGCTTATTTGGCTTTTTAATTCCTCTGCGGTTTTGCCGTCAAGCTCGGCAACGGAAAGCTCTGCTTTAAGCGTTTCGCTTAACGCCTTTTCTTCGGAAATACGAGCTTTCAAAGATTCGTTTTCGGCTTTAATATCCTCCATAGCCGAAAGCTCCGCTTTAAGCGAATCGTTTTCAAGACACAATTCATCGTTTTTTGCACTAAGCTCTTTTTGTGCGGCAAGCTCATATTCAAGCTCGCGCACCCTTTGATTTAAAGAAGCGGCGGCGGAATTCATATTTGCAAGCTGCCTTTCAACATTGCTTTTTTCTGCAAGAAGCCCGTTAATAAAGCTCATTACCTCGTCCTTTTTAAAGCCGCCGAATGCCTTTGTTTTAAAAACTATGTCGTTCATCATTGCGAAATGCTCCTGAAATGAAAATATAAAGAGTATGCCGTGCATTTGTTCTGCAAAACAGTATATCAAATTTTATCGGATAAAACAACACAATTTTACAAAATTATGTTTATTTTTCAGAAACGATATAGTATAATAAGGCTACTTAACTAAAATTCCGAAAGGATGAGTGAATTGTCCGCAAAAAAACATAAAGCATTAAAGCTCGGCGCAGCCGCAATAGGCATTACAGGCTGTGCGGGAATTATCATGAACAGGCTCGTTTTGACGCGCGCCTCAAAGAAAATAAGCGAAATGGGCGAAAAACGCGAGGCTAAAAAGAACGCCGGCGCGCCCGTGCCTGAAAAAGACCTTTTAAGACAGCAAAGCGAAGCGTGGTACGAAGCGCAGGAAAAGTCACACGTTGTTCTGTCGAACAAAAGCGGCAAGCACCTGCACGGATTTGTTCTTGAAGCACCCGAAAAAACGCATAAGTGGGCGCTTGTTGTTCACGGCTACACTTCAAATGCGCTCGGAATGTCTGATTACGCTTTGGGCTACAGCAAAATGGGCTTCAACATTCTTTTGCCGATACTCAGAGGGCACGATATAAGCGAATACCGCAACATCACAATGGGCTGGCTTGACAGGCTCGATATGCTTTATTGGATAGATTATATTTTAAAGCTTGACCCCGACGCCGAAATAGTTCTTCACGGCGTTTCTATGGGCGCGGCAACCGTTATGATGACCACAGGCGAAGCGCTCCCCGAAAACGTTAAGTGCTGTGTTGCCGACTGCGGTTATTCAAGTGTTTGGGATGAATTTAAAAACGAGCTTTCGGCCACATACAAGCTCCCCGCTTTTCCCGTGCTTTATGCCGCCGACGCCGCGACAAAAATTATCGGCGGTTTTGGATTTAAAGAGGCTTCTTCGATAGAACAGCTTAAAAAATCAAAAACGCCCACCCTTTTCATTCACGGCGAAAAGGACGCATTTGTTCCTTACAGAATGCTCGACCTTAACTATAACGCCGCCGCATGCGAAAAAGAAAAGCTTTCGATTCCCGACGCGGAACACGCCGAAAGCTGCCGCGTTCACCCCGAAATATATTGGCCCGAGGTTGAGCGTTTCGTTTCAAAATATATAAAATAATTCGGATTTTTCCGAATTTTAAAGGAAGTTTTATTATGTCAAAGCTTACAAGAGACACAAAAGACGGTATTTATTCACTTATGCTGACACCCTTTAACGAGGACAGAAGCATTGACTACGCAACATACGAAAAATATGTTGAATGGCAGGCTTCACAGGGCGTCGGTCATCTTTTCGCAATCTGCGGAAGCTCCGAAATGAAAAATCTTTCGCTTGAAGAAAGACTTAAGCTCGCTTCGCTCACGGTTAAACACAAAGGCGACACAGCCGTTGTTGCAACCGCCAACCTTGAGGGCGGCAGCTGGGAGCACCAGCTTGACGAAGTTAAAAGAATGGAAGAAACGGGCGTTGACGGCGTTGTTTTCGTAACAAAGGGCCTCGGCGACAGCGAAGATGTTTTTGTAGAGTACATAAGAAGCCTTGCAAAAGCCACTACACTCCCCGTTTATCTTTATGAGTTCCCCGGCATACAGCCCTGCCACATAAGCGGCAAGGCATACGGCGAGCTTACAAAAGACGGGCTTGTTTGGGGCATTAAAGACACCACCTGCACCATGGCGGGCATTAAAGATAAAATTGACAACAAACATGGCTCAACGGTTATTCAGGCTAATATGCCCCTGCTTTTGGACTCTTATAAAGCGGGTGCGCGCGGCGTTATGGCAACGCCCACATCGTGCGGCGGCGCTTTCTTTGCACGCTTCCACGAAGCATTTGTTTCGGGCGACGAAGAGCTTGCCGAAAGACGCTATAATGAAATCATACTTCTTGACAACGCCATTGACAGCGATTTTTCTGCTTCGGCAAAAGAGCTTATAAGACTTCAGGGCGTTGAAGGCTTTAATTGGTACACAAGAGAAAGCCACCGTTTAAGCGAAGCAAGACTTCGTTCTCTTCGCTCGTTCCATGATTGGTGCGTTGCAAACGGTCTTATGAAATAAATAGCCAACAATAATTAAGAAAGCAGAGCGCCGTGCTCTGCTTTTCTTTTTTTGCTTAACAGGCTCACAGAAAAGAGCTTATCGAAATACCGCCCGAAACCTACTGCGGCGGCGAATTTCGCGAAAAACGCTATAACAGACTTTTTTACGGCAACATGCACGGCGAAGACATTATTGTAAAAAACAGCCCCGATTGGGCAAAACGCTTTCTTTTCAGATTTGCAACATATCAGGTGCCGTTTCACTTTCTTAACACAAAAAAGAGAGTTGCGATAAAAGGCGGCGTTTTAAATCTTCGGTGCAAATACAGCGACGGCACGGTCTCTTTTGCAAAAGGCGAAAAGATTGTTAAAAGCGGCAATGTTTTAAAAAGCGCCCACACGCTGTTTTTGCCGTATGTTCATATTAAAGACTGTTATTTTCTCTTTTCCGAAAACGGCTCAAAAAGCGACTTTTTTATAGGTGAAAACAGCTATAAAAAAGCAAAAATCTTTACCCTTGACGAAAACGGACAAAAATTCTTCGGCGAAATGCCCGTAAAAGGCACAAAATTAAGCTTTGAGCCGCAAAAAAGCACCGCATATCTGTTTTATTGAGACTTTTTAAAATCTTGT
>DJRI01000131.1 GCA_002440045.1 Ruminococcaceae bacterium UBA6364
AAAATAAAGCTTTTAGGGCGACTGGATTCGACTCTCTTATGCCTAACCGCCGACGGCAATTCATTTAATTGCCGCCGCATTTTAAAAATTATGGGGTAAATTATGTCATATTCCTCTTTTGCGGGCGTTTACGACGCACTTATGAAAAACGCCGATTATAAAACGCGCGCCGACTATATTTGCAAAATACTTTTCAGGCACAACATAAAAAACGGGCTGCTTCTTGACCTTGCCTGCGGCACGGGCGAGCTTTCGGCGGAGCTTTCGCGGCGCGGGTTTGAGGTTATCGGGACCGACGCGTCGCCCGAAATGCTTGCGATTGCCCAAATGAAAGCGGCAAACGACGGCGAAAACATATTGTTCCTTTGCCAAAAAATGCAGGAAACCGACCTTTACGGCACGGTCGGCGCAATAGTCTGCACGCTTGACAGTATAAATCACCTTTCGTCTATTGAAGAGCTTAACGAGACTTTTTCAAGGCTTAAAAACTTTATCGACATCGGCGGAATAATGATTTTTGACGTTAACACCCCTTATAAGCACAAATATGTGCTCGGCAACAATACTTTTGTTTATGATGAGCCGGGTGTTTTCTGCGTGTGGCAAAACACGCTTTATTCCGATGAAAAAACAGTCGGTATAAATCTCGACTTTTTTATTAAAGAAAACGGCGGAAAGTATTCACGAAGAAGCGAAAGCTTTAAAGAACGCGCCTTTTCGCGTGAAGAGCTTACGGCGGCGTTTACCGGCGCGTCCTTTTCACTTGAAGCGGTCTATAAAGAAAACAGCTTTCTTTCGCCCGACGAAACAACCGAAAGAGAAATTTATGTAATAAAGAGGGTATAGTTTATGGAAAATTTGATGTATTTAAAAAGCGGAACGGACATTCGCGGCACAGCCATGTCAAAAGACGGCGGCAATATTGACTTGACCGACAGCCGCATTGAGTCGATAATTTTTTCTTTTGTGCATTTTTTAAAGCAAAAGCTTGAAAAAGACGGGCTTTCAATAAGCGTCGGGTACGATTCGCGCCTTACTTCAAAGCATATTTCCGAGGTCGTTAAAAAAGCTCTGCTTTCTTTGGGCGTTTCAACATATGATTGCGGGCTTTCTTCAACGCCGTCTATGTTTATGTCGATAATAAATTTCGGGCTTGACGCCGCAGTCGAAATTACCGCAAGCCACTTGCCCTATGAAATGAACGGGCTTAAATTTTTCACAAAAGACGGCGGCTTTTCGGGCGGCGATATTAAAGAGATTTTGTTGTTTGCCGAAAAAAATCCCTATTCTTCGGGCGAAGCCCTGTGCGAATTAAAAACGCTTGACAATATGGGCGCATACTCTGCGGCTTTGAGAAAAATGATTTGCGGAGGTCTCTCTGCAGACGAAAAAGACAAGCCGCTTTCGGGCTTGAAGATTGCCGTTGACGCCGGCAACGGGGTCGGCGCGTTTTATGCAAAAGACGTGCTGGGGGTGCTTGGCGCAAATATTGACGGAAGCTGTTTTCTTGAACCCGACGGACATTTTCCGAATCACTTTCCGAACCCCGAAAACAAGGTTGCAATGGATTTTATCAGCCGCGCCGTAACAAACAGCGGCTCCGATATAGGCATAATTTTTGATACCGATTGCGACCGCGCCGCCTGCGTCGATAAAACCGGCGAAGAAATTAACCGCAACAAGCTTGTGGCGCTCGCTTCTTACCTCGCTTTAAACGGCAGGCTTAACACAGGCGCCGTTATTGTTACCGACAGTGTAACAAGCGACGGGCTTTCAGAATTTTTAACAAAAGACCTCGGCGCGGTTCACCGCCGCTTTAAGCGCGGATACAAAAATGTAATTGACGAGGCAAAACGCCTGACTTCCGAGGGCAAAAATGTTCCTCTTGCAATCGAAACCTCAGGTCACGCCGCGTTTTCCGAAAATTATTATCTTGACGACGGCGCATATCTCGTCACAAAAATAATAATCGAGGCGGCGCGCCTTAAAAAGACGGGGGAGACAATCGACTCCGTAATTAAAACGCTTAAACTTCCGAAAGAAGAAAAAGAGCTTCGCTTTAAAATTTTGCTTGACGATTTCAGAGCTTTCGGCGAAAATGTAATAAACGGGCTTGGCGATTTAGCCGAAAAAACTGATTATATAACCGTTGCGCCCGATAATTTTGAGGGAGTCCGCATAAATTTTGACAAAACGCACGGCGACGGCTGGTTGCTTTTGCGAATGAGCGTTCACGAACCGCTTCTTGTGCTCAACTCTGAAAGCGCGTCTTTGGGCGGGGTTGAAAAAATGCTCGGATTTTTTAAAAATTTTATTTCAGCATATAAAAACATAGATATTTCTGCACTTTGCAGTTGCTGATTACCCCAAAAGACAAATAATTTTGAAAAAAATAAAAAAATTTGAAGTTTTTTTAAAAATTTTGTCACCTGTTTGGCTTTTGAATGTGTAGTACAATTGGAGGGTTAATTCTCGCCCTTCAATGACAAGAAAACAAGCTGACCGCTAAAATGCGGTTTTGCACCTTTCGTTTTGCACAAAACCGTGCACGAGGGGAAAACGTCGGGAAACAAAAACGCGTTTTTCGTAGCGGCTTGTTTTTTTGTCAGCTAAAGGCAAAAGGCACGTTTATAGCCTTGTGCTTTAAAATCCAAGCCAAACTCAAGAACCGACATATTTTTTGCTTTTTACCGCAATGCACGCTTTTTATTGCGGTGCGTCGGTCGGGCTTTTTATTGCGGGCGCTCTTTTGAGGGTACGGGGCGCCGTCAGGGGTTTCACAGTATTTGTAATTATTGCAGAAATGTGGTATGTGCGGCTATTTGGATAGGAGATAGTGTTGTTGCCGGCGAATTATTTAGATAACGAAAAAATCAAACCGAAAAAAACAGGGGGTAAAGCTACCCCCGAAACAAAAAAAGATAATATTAAGTCAAATAAGGCTAAAATTGATAAAAAAGCCAAGAAATCGGCGCAAAAGTCGAAAGGGGACGAAAAATCGTCGCGTTTTGAGTATGCCTACAAGCAGTTTTCTCGGTCGATGTACAAGCTTGCTTTGTCTTTTGTAAAGAACGAGGCTGACGCTGAGGACATTGTTCAAAACGTGTTTTTCAAAATTGCCGACAATTATCTGCCTTTTGTTGAAGGTATCGAGAACGACACCGATTTAAAAAACTACTTTTTAAAGTCAACAAAAAATGCGGCTTTAAACGAAAAACGAAGGGTTTCGCATCAGTGCGTTTCAATGGAGGATACCGAAAG
>DJRI01000100.1:0-1930 GCA_002440045.1 Ruminococcaceae bacterium UBA6364
AGGAGCGCGCGCCTATGTGCGGCGTTCCGTTTCACAGTGCCGACGGATACATTGCAAAGCTCGTCAGCCGCGGCTATAAGGTCGCGGTCTGCGAGCAAACCGAAGACCCCGCGCTTGCAAAAGGTATTGTAAAGCGCGACGTAATCAGGATAGTCACGCCCGGAACGGTTATAGAGAGCAGTATGCTTGAAGAGGGCAAAAACAACTATCTTGCTTCAATATATGTTACCGATAAAGAGTGCGCCTGTGCGTTTCTTGACGTTTCCACGGGCGAAGCGCATCTTGATTATTATTCCGACGGCGACTCGGACGCGCGCATAATAAATCAGCTCGGCTGTTACACACCGTCGGAAGTGCTTCTTAACAAATATGCCGCGTCTTCAAAAAGTCTTTCTGACTTTATAAAAAACAGACTGAATGTAAAGTACGAGGTGCAGGATATTTCCTCGTATAATTTGGAGGACTGCAAAAACGCGGTTTTTTCTCACCTGAGAGAAAATTCAAAAGAGGGCATAGAGGGCAAAACAGGCTTGATTCTTGCTTTCGGCTCTGCTATTAAATACCTCGAAAACGTCCAAAAGGGCGAAATCGAACCGGTGAGCGACGTTGATTTTTACAGCGAAGAAAAATTCCTTTCGCTTGACCTTTCTGCAAGGCGCAACCTTGAGCTTACCGAAACTCAGCTTCGCCGCGAAAAGCGCGGCAGCCTTTTGTGGGTACTTGACAACACAAAAACCGCCATGGGCAAGCGCCTTATCAGAAATTGGATAGAACAGCCGCTTTTAAACTATTCCGCAATAGTCCGCCGCCAGAACGCGGTCGAAGAGCTGTTTTCAAATCCCGTTTTGCTTGACGCCGAAATGAATGCCATGGCTGATATGTATGACATCGAGCGCATAATGACGCGCATTGTTTACGGCACCGCAAATGCAAAAGAGCTTCGCACGCTAAGCCTTACGGTCGATTGCCTTTCTGCAATAAAATCGGGGCTTGCGGGCGTTTCGTCGCAGATGCTTTGCGAGATTTATAACAGCGTTGACTTGCTTGACGATGTTAATTCTCTCATAAAATCGGCGATAACCGACGACCCGCCGCTTTCCCTCAGAGAGGGCGGAATGATAAAAGAAGGCTATAACGAAGAGCTTGATTCTCTGCACGATATTTTAAATCACGGCAAAGATTATCTTGCCGCAATCGAGCGCTCCGAGCAGGAGAAAACGGGAATCAAAAAGCTTAAAATAGGATATAACCGTGTATTCGGATATTATATAGAGGTTTCAAACTCATTTAAGGAGCTTGTACCCGAAACATACATAAGAAAACAAACGCTTGCAAACTGCGAACGCTTCATAACCCAAGAGCTAAAAGAGCTTGAATCAAAGGTTTTGGGCGCGCAGGAGCGTATTGTAAGACTTGAATATGAGCTGTTCTGCGACATAAGAAACAAAATTGCCGACAGGCTTGACAGGGTAAGAAGCACGGCGCGCGCCGTTGCACGGCTTGACGTTTTGTGCTCTCTCGCCTTTGTCGCCGTAAGAAACGGCTATACAAGACCCGAGGTTGATACTTCGGATGTAATAAGCATCAAAGACGGCAGACACCCTGTCGTTGAAAAAATGCTTGACGGCGCGCCGTTTGTGCCTAACGACACATATCTTGATTCTTCGTCGCGCGCGGCAATAATAACAGGCCCCAATATGGCGGGTAAATCAACTTATATGCGCCAGGTTGCGCTTATAGTGCTTATGGCTCAAATCGGCAGCTTTGTTCCCGCTTCATCTGCAAAAATCGGCATAGTCGATAAAATTTTCACACGCGTCGGCGCGTCGGACGACCTTTCTGCGGGGCAGTCCACCTTTATGCTTGAAATGACCGAGGTTGCAGATATTCTTAAAAACGCTACGGGAAAAAGCCTTATCGTTTTTGATGC
>DJRI01000100.1:1987-17007 GCA_002440045.1 Ruminococcaceae bacterium UBA6364
TCGCCACACACTATCACGAGCTTACAGAGCTTGAAAATATTGTGGACGGCGTTAAAAACTACAGCACGTCGGTCAAAAAGCGCGGCGACGATATAACGTTTTTAAGACGTATTGTCAAAGGCCCTGCCGACGGAAGCTACGGCATAGAGGTTGCAANNAAGACCCTGTTTGCCACCCACTATCACGAGCTTGCCACCATGGAGGACAAGCTACCCAATGTGAAAAATTACAATATCGCCGTGAAAAAACGCGGCGACGATATAACATTTTTGCGCAGAATAGTGCGCGGCGGCGCGGACGACAGCTACGGCATAGAGGTTGCAAAGCTTGCGGGCGTTCCCGATGCCGTTGTGAATAACGCAAAAAAAATACTTAAAACGCTCGAAAGTCAGCAATCCGTTTCTCTTTCGGAGTCTGTTTCGCAAGGCAGCGCTTCGTTTGAAAACGAAGAAGAACAGCTTTCCTTTGACTTCGGCACAAAAGATAAAATTTTAGACGAATTAAAGTCTTTAGACGTCAACACTCTTACGCCTATTGAGGCGCTTACAAAGCTTTATGCGCTTCACTCGGAGGCTTCCGATTTGTAATCACCGATTAATCGGCGTTTATTCAAAAGACATTACAACATTTTATTGGATTTTAAGAAAGGGGGGAGAGACTTTTGCCCGTAATTAACGTATTACCGAAAAGCATATCAGATTTAATAGCCGCGGGCGAGGTTGTGGAATCCCCCGCGTCGGTAATAAAAGAATTTGTCGAAAACTCAATTGATGCAGGAGCAAAGAGAATAGTTGTCGAAATAAACTGCGGCGGCAAAACGTTTATAAGAGTGACCGACGACGGCTGCGGAATAGAAAAAGGCGACGTAAGAAACGCTTTTTTAAGCCACGCAACAAGCAAAATCAAAACTGCCGACGACCTTGACAGAATATCGACTCTCGGCTTTAGGGGCGAAGCGCTCGCTTCTGTTTCGGCTGTTTCAAGAACCGAAATGCTCACGAAACCGCGCGGAGTTGAATTCGGCACGCATTATATCACCGAGGGCGGCGAAGAAGTCCTTTTTGACGATGCAGGCTGTCCCGACGGCACAACGCTTATTGTGCGTGATTTGTTCTATAACGTGCCCGCGCGTATGAAGTTTTTGAAAAAAGACGTTCAGGAGGGTAACCGCGTCGCGCAGATTATGGAGCGCGTCGCCGTGTCGCACCCCGAAATTTCTTTCAGATTTATCCGCGACAGCAAGCTTCAGTTTGTAACGCCGGGCGACGGCGAGCTTAAAACCGCCGTTTATGCGGTTTTCGGAAAAGAGTTTTCAGAGTCCCTTGTGCCTGTTGATTATTCGCAGGACGGTATTGGCGTATCGGGGCTTATTTCAAAGCCCGCTTACGGCAAAAACAGCCGCTCTCAGCAAATATTTTTCGTGAACGGCAGATATGTTAAAATCCCTCTTTTCATAACTGCGCTTGAAACAGCCTATAAAAACGCAATGCTCGTCGGGAAATACCCGCCGTGCGTGCTGTTTGTCACAATGCCTTATTCCGCTGTTGACGTAAACGTTCACCCCGCAAAAACCGAGGTTCGTTTTTCTGACGACAAGCGCGTTTTCGATTGCATTTACCGCGCCGCTTTAGGCGCTGTTTCGGCTGATGTAAGCCGACCGCAGGTCAGCTTTTCAAAAGCAAAGGTGTTTGCCCCGCAAAAAGAAACGGGCGAACAGCTTTCCATAAAAACCGTTATCGGCGAAGAGTCCCCGGAGGTTGTTGTTCCGCCTAAAAAAAGCTACCGCTTTCTTGAATACGGCTCGCCCGTAACGGGAAGCGAAAATACGTTTCGCGCACCCGAAAAGGATGAAAAAACGTTCGACTTTTTAGCAGGGGAATATATGACCCCGAAAGAGTCCGTCCGTACATATTCCGTTTCGTTTTCGCAAAACGAAAGCTCTTTTGACGCTAAAGAAGAATTACCTAAGGAAGAGAAAAAAACTTCTGTCGCTGTAAGCACGGAAGAAGAAAAAGAAGAAGCTTTTTCTTATCAATATGACGGTGCTGAAAAAACACACGAAGTGCACGAAGAAAATGAAGAGCCCGTAAAAGAAAAGGAGCCGCTTCCCGATTTCAGAATAATAGGCGAAGCTTTTAAGACTTATATTTTTGCCGAGCTTCAAGGCAAGCTTCTTCTTGTCGATAAGCACGCGGCTCACGAAAGAATACTTTTCAATAAGCTCAAAAGCGAAGCCGCGGTTTCACAGCAAATGCTTTTACAGCCTATAGCGGTAACGCTTTCTTCAGAGGATTACGACGCCGTTCTTCAAAATCTTTCGCTTCTTTACGACGCGGGTTACGACGTTTCCGATTTCGGCAACCGCACCGTTAAAGTGTCGGCGTGCCCTGTGGAGCTTGTCGGCGAAAATCTTGACGATATAATCAACGAGATTGCCCATTACTTATCGCAGAATATAAGAACGGTTATGCCCGAAAAGCTTGATTGGATATATCATTCAACGGCTTGCAGAGCCGCCGTGAAAGCGGGTAACGACACGTCGCTTCAAGAAATGGAACAGCTCATAAAATATCTTTTGGAACACGACGAAATAAAGTGCTGCCCACACGGCAGACCCGTTGCCGTTGAAATTTCAAAATACGAACTCGAAAAATATTTTAAACGTATTGTATGATGGATTCTTTAAAAAAAATAAAGCTTATTGCCGTTGTTGGTCCCACGGCTTCGGGGAAAACCTCCCTCGGCGTAAAAATTGCCGAGCACTTCGGGGGCGAGGTCATTTCTGCCGACTCAATGCAGATTTATAAGGGTATGGATATTGCAACGGCAAAGCCCGCAAAAGAAGAAATGCACGGCATTAAGCATCACCTTATCGACTTTCTTCCCGCCGATAAAGAATACAGCGTTGCGTCTTATATTCTCGACGCAAAGCGCGCCGTGAGTGAAATTGTTTCCGAAAACAAACTTCCTGTAATAGTCGGCGGCACCGGGCTTTATGTTGACAGCTTTCTTAACAACATGACATTTCTTGACGGCGCAAACGAAAGCCGCGTAAGGGATGAATTAAAAAAACGGCTTTCGCTTGAGGGCGCCGAGGCTCTTTATAAAGAGCTTCAAAAAATAGACCCCGATGCGGCAAAAAAAATTCACCCAAATAACACGGTTAAGGTGACACGGGCGCTTGAAGTTTATTATTCAAACGGCAAAACCATCACACAGCAGGTAAAAGAGTCAAAAAGCGTGCCGTCTCCTTACGAGCCGCTTTATATAGGAATAACAAGAAAAGACAGAAACAAGCTTTATGACTCTATAAATAAGCGTGTTGACTGTATGCTCGAAAACGGGCTTTTGGACGAAGCGCGCGAGTATTACTCAAAAGAGCACTCAAAAACGGCTGTTAACGCCATAGGCTATAAAGAATTAAAGCCGTATCTTGACGGCGAAAAAGAACTCAGTGAGTGCGTCGAAGAACTTAAAAAAGCCACTCGGCATTATGCAAAGCGCCAGCTTACATGGTTTGGGCGCAATGAAAAAATCAATTGGTTATATTCGGATTGCTACAGCGACCCCGATGAAATGTACGGTCAGGTATTTTCTTTAATTAACGATTTTTTGGGACGGTGATTTTATGAGCAACAAAACGGTTAAAATTGTTGCTGTTGTGCTTGCAATAAGCCTTGCGCTGTCCTATGTCATATATCAGGCGGTAACGTTTTCAAAGGCGGATATTGAAACGCAGATTGCGCTTAAAGAAACGGTCTATGAAACAGTCGATACAAAATGCTTTGTTTTGCGCGATGAAGAGTTTATTAAAAGCAATGCGTCGGGTACAACCGTTTCGTTTGCCGCAAACGGCGAAAGAGTTGCGGCGGGTGACACCGTTTCAATGATATTCGCAAGCTCCGACGACGCAGACACATATCTTAAAATCAGCGAGCTTCAAAAGGATATAGAGCATTATGAAAAGCTCAGCAGTCAGGCAAATATAAGAACGCTTGATTTAAGCTCGCTTGAAGCGAAAATAAACACAGAGCTTGTCCAATATTTGAACAGCGTTGACTCGGGCGACTACACCGCGGCGCACGAATCCGCCGAGGATTTCAGAAGCTCCGTTACAAGCAAGCAGATTGAAACGGGCACTCAGCTTGACTATTCCGAAAAGCTTGCCTCGCTTAAAAACGAGCTTTCCGCTCTAAAATCGCAAAACCTTTCGTATTCTTCGGTAAACTCCGAAAAAGCGGGTTATTTCATAAGCGGCACCGACGGCTATGAGAACACTTTAAGCTATGATTCAATAGACTCAATAACAAGCGATGATATTAAAAAAGCCGTTGCTTCTTCCGCCGACAAAACCGCCGAGGGCGGCGTGATAGGCAGAATTGTCAGTAACTTCAAGTGGTATATTCTTTGCGTTGTAGATACCGAAAAAACGGTAAATCTCGAAAAGGGCGAAACATTGTATGTCAACTTCCCTTATTCGGAGATTGAAAAGCTGCCCGTTACGTTAAAAAGCATCGGCGACCGCGACGGAGCCGAAACAGAGCTTGTTTTAATGTGCGATTTAATGAACGACAGGCTCACCGATTTAAGAATTGAGGATATTGAAATAATTACCTCCGAATACAGCGGCTACAAAATCAAGAACAGCGCAATAAGAACGGTTGACGGCGAAAAGGGCGTTTATGTTGTAAGCGGAAATCTTTTATCGTTTAAAAAGGTGCATATTCTTTATGCCGCCGACGAATATTCAATAGTTGACAATCCCGAGGGTGAATCGGGTTACATAAAGCTTTATGATAAAGTTGTTACGAAGGGAGTGGAGCTTTATGACAACAAGCTCGTGTGATTTTGAAAAATGCGAAGCGATTAAAGAAAACTTAAAGTATATAAGAGAAAAAATCGCAAACGCCGCCGCATCTTCCGGCAGAAGTGAAAACGATGTGCGGCTTATGGCTGTAACAAAAACAGTTGACCCCGTATACATCAATTATTCGATAGATGAATGCGGCGTTGACCTTATAGGCGAAAACAAGGTGCAGGAATTTCTTTCAAAAAAAGATTCTCTTCACTTAAACGGCGTTACAAAGCATCTTATAGGCCACCTGCAAACAAACAAGGTTAACAAAATTGTTACCGAGGTTGATATGATTCAGTCTGTAGACAGCCTTCATCTTGCAAAAGAAATTTCAAAAAGAGCGGGCGAAGCGGGTATTACCGCGAACGTTCTTCTTGAAATCAACATCGGCGGCGAAGAGTCAAAAACAGGCTATGACAAAAAAACGCTTTTATCCGAGCTTTCCGAGCTTTCGGCGCTTAATGCATTAAAGGTCAACGGAATTATGATAATCCCGCCGATATGCGAAAGCGAAAAAGAGCTTTCAAAATACTTTTTTGAAGCTTCCGAAACCTTTTCGGAAATTAAAGAAAAATCGCTTACGAATTTCGATATGAAAATTCTTTCAATGGGAATGTCGGGTGATTATGAGCTTGCCGTTAAATACGGCTCAAATATGGTTAGAATAGGCTCTGCAATATACGGAGCCAGAATATATAAATAATTCACGGAGGTAATTAAAATGGGCTTTAAGGATATTTTAAATAAGTTAATGGGTGAAGATGACGACAACCTTTTCGACGGCGTTGAAGAGGAAGAGCGCGAGCCGGAAAACACAGGTTATTCATCATCTCAGGAATCAAGACTTAACGATTATGAGGACGATTACCGCGAGACAAGAAGAGCACAGCGCGCTCAAAGACGTCCGCGAGCTTCGGAGGACGACCCCAACAAGGTTGTAAACATTCACACAACCGCAAAGCTTCAGGTTGTTCTTGCAAAACCCGAAAGATTTGAAGACGCAAAAGAAATTGCGGACCATCTCAATGAAAAAAGAACGGTTGTTCTTAACCTTGAGGGCACAAATAAGGAGGTTGCGCGCCGTCTTGTAGACTTGCTTAACGGCGTTGCCTATGCAAACGGCGGCCAGCTTAAAAAGGTTGCAAACAACACGTTTATAATTACGCCCTATAACGTTGACGTAACAGGCGACCTTATAGACGAGCTTGAAAACACGGGCGTATTTTTCTGATATGACTTTTAAAACGGAAGCGGGGATTTTGTGATGATGACACCGACACAATTAAGAGAGCACGAATTTAAAGCGTCGGGCAGAAACGCGTATAAAGCCGACGATGTAGACGCATTTATTGCCGAGCTTTCGGTTGATTATGAAAAAATGTTCCGCGAGAACGGCGAGCTTATAAAGCGCGTCAGCCTTCTTGCCGACAGACTTGAAAAATATAAAAATGACGAGGGCGACATAAAAAATGCGGTTATGTCCGCGCAAAAAGCCGCCGAAATGATAATTAAAGACGCCGAAAGCGCCGCTTCTGACTCGCGTTCCGAAGCGGAGGCTGTTTTGAGCGCCGCAAAAAGCGAAGCCGAAATTATTAAAAACGACGCCCAAAGACAGGCGATTGCCGATTCCGAGCTTCTTCTTTCTATGACGCGCGACAAGGCTCAGGAAATAATCAAAAAAGCCAAAGAAGAGGCAGGCAGCATAATTCTTAACGCCAAGTCCTCCGCAAGCGACAAGGTCGGCGCGGCGACAAGAACGGTTACAAGCGAAACGCTTCTTTACGATATGCTCAAAAAAGAGGTATCCGATTTTAAAGCAAGCATTCTTTCGCAGTACAAAGCGCATATAGAGCTTATTTCAAAGCTCCCCGAAATTGCCGCAGAAGAGGCAAAAAAGCTCGACTCTGAAAAATCGGAAGAAAAAGAACAGCCCGACGCGAATAAAGAAGAAACAGCATCTTTTGTAAGCGACGTTGAAGCTGAAAGTGCCGAAGAAGCGCCCGAAGAAACTAGCGGCGGCAAAACGGAAAGACTTGAGTTTTCACAGCTTTTCAAGGACTCTTTTAACGAGCACACCGAAGAAGTCGCCGAAATAGTAGACACTATCGAAGCTAAAGACGAAAACGAAAACGAAAGCGATGACGATAGCGAAAAAGAAAAGCCCATTGAGTTTGTCAACGCTTTTGAAGCNNGTTTCGCACACGGCAGAGGATGCAGAAGAAGAACCGAGTGAAGAAACAGAGCCGGAAAAAGAAATTATTTCTGATTTTTCGCTTAATTCCGACGCGTTCTCTATAGCCGCCGACGATATGAGCGAAGCTTCGTTCTTTGACTCCGACGATGAAAGCGGCGAAAAAGAAGAACCTCGCAGAAGCACTGCGGAGGATGTTCCGATTTCACGCGGATTTTCGATAAATCACGATGTTTTGGAACGCTTTGACAACAAGGTTGAGGTGAATGACGATGATGCCCCCGAAGAGAAAAAACGCGGATTCTTCAAACGCAAAAGATAAAAGCCGCGCGCTTCCTGTAATAATATCTCTTTTAGGCGTGGCGGTTTTAGTCTGCATTTACCAGCTTATTAAGTATATTGTTGTGCTTAAATTAAAGCCTGTCGCCACGGTTGAGGTTATAAAGGGCGTGTTAAGCTTCACTTATGTTGAAAACTGCGGCGCTGCATTCGGCTCGTTCTCGGCTTATACGGCGGCGCTCACCGTTGTTTCGATTATACTTCTTATTGCCACGCTTTATCTTATTGTTACGCAAAAAACAAAATCACGCTTTGCAGACGTTTGCCTTGTTCTTATGACTGCGGGCGGCATTGGCAATGTTACAGACAGAATAAGACTTCATTATGTCATCGACTTTATAGAGCCTAAATTTGTGAGATTTGCCGTGTTCAATTTTGCCGATTGCCTTATTACGGTCGGCGCGTTTGCGCTCATAATTTATCTATTTGTCGATTTGTATAAAGACAGCAAGCGCCAAAAAGAGAATATTACAAAAAACGGCAGCCCGCGGGAGACGAAAAATGGAAACTCTTGAGGTCAAAGTCGGCGAAAACGAAGCGGGGCTTCGCGTTGACAAGGGCGCTGTCATTCTTTGCCCGTCTCTTTCAAGAAGCGCCGTTCAGCAGCTTATCGAAGACGGCGCTTTGAGCGTAAACGGCAAACCCGTAACAAAAAGCTTTAGTCTTAAGCTCGGCGATGTTATTTGCGTTAATGTTCCCGAGCCGAAAAGCCTCGCTGTCGAAGCGCAGGATATTCCGCTTGATATTGTGTATGAGGATAACGACCTGCTTGTCGTTAACAAGCCTAAAGGAATGGTTGTTCATCCTGCTGCCGGCAATTACGACGGCACGCTTGTAAACGCGCTTCTTTCGCATTGCAAAGATTCGCTTTCGGGTATAAACGGCGTAATAAGACCGGGCATTGTCCACAGAATAGATAAAGACACAAGCGGGCTTCTTGTCGTTGCAAAAAACGACGCCGCCCATATCGGTCTTGCAGAGCAGATTAAAAATCACTCTTTTACACGGGAGTACAGAACGGTTGTTGTCGGCAATGTTAAAAACGACGTCGGAACAATCGACGCACCTATAGGCAGAAATCCGAAAGACAGAAAAAAACAGGCCGTTACCGATAAAAACTCAAAAAACGCGGTCACGCATTACGAGGTTATAAAGCGTTTTAACGGCTTCACATACTTAAAAGTGCGCCTTGAAACAGGCAGAACGCACCAAATAAGGGTGCATATGGCTTATCGCGGCACACCCGTTGCGGGCGACGCCGTATACGGCGACCCGAAAAAGACTTACGGGCTTTCGGGGCAGTGCCTTCACGCGGCAAAGCTCGGATTTGTTCACCCGATAACAGGGGAGTATCTTGAATTTAACGCACCGCTTCCCGAGTATTTTGAAGATTTTTTAAAAAGGATAGATAAATGAGCTATAAAGACTGGCTTCTTGTTTCGGATATTGACGGAACTCTTATCGACGGTATGCGCCGTATGCCGAAAGCTAATAAAGACGCTGTTTCTTATTTTGTTAACAACGGCGGCAATTTCACTCTTTGCACCGGCAGAAATCTCAGCTCGATGGCGCGCCATTATAAAAACCTTGACCTTAAAGGCCCTGCAATATTTTTAAACGGCGCGGGGATTTACGATTTTAAAAATAACAGGCTTTTAAATTATTCTCCGCTGTCTTTAGCTGAAGAAAACGCCGTAAAAGAAGCCGCGCTCACTTTTAAATCAGCAGAGGTTTCGGTGTATACCGTTGACTGCATTTATTCAATAGGCAGGCAGTTTTCGGGCTTCGCCGTCGCAAAGGCGGATAATTTAAAAAGACGCGTCTGCAAGGATTTTTCACAAATTCCGCAAGGCTCGTGGGGCAAGGTTAATTTTTTCGCTTCGCCCAAAGTTATAAAAAAGCTCAAAGCGTTTTTTGAGGAAAAGAACGTGTGCAATGCCTTTTTTACTTCAAAGCTCACGCTTGAAGCCGTCGGAAAAGATGTAAATAAGGGCAGCGCCGTGTTAAAGCTTTCACAGCTTCTCGGCATAGACAAAGAAAAAACCGCCGCAATCGGCGATTATTACAACGATATTGAAATGTTAAAAACGGCGGCGCATCCGGTGTGTTGCGGGCAAGCCCCGAAGGATATTAAAGAGCTTTCGGAATATGTCGCGTGCAAATGCACCGACGGCGCGGTTGCCGATTTTATAAACTACATTGTAAAAAAATACATAAAAACGGAGGGAACATAATGGATGCCACCACCAAAAAAGCTTTGCAGGCAACAGCTTGCAAGGTGAGAATGGGTATCATCGAAGGTACCTTTAACGCAAAGTCCGGACACCCGGGCGGTTCACTTTCCATTGCCGAGATATTGACGTATCTCTATTTCAAGGAGATGAACGTTGACCCCGAGAATCCGCAAAAGCCCGACCGTGACAGATTTGTTCTTTCAAAAGGTCACGCCGCCCCCGCGCTTTATTCTGTTATGGCACAGCGCGGTTTCTTCCCGGTTGAAGAACTCAAGACTTTAAGAAAAGTCGGTTCAAGACTTCAGGGACATCCGAGTATGCGTTACCTTCCCGGTGTTGATATAAGCACAGGCTCGCTCGGTCAGGGCATTTCCGCCGCTTGCGGAATGGCTCTCGGTTCAAAGCTTCAGGGCGACAAATTCAGAGTTTATACAATTCTCGGCGACGGTGAAATAGAAGAGGGTCAGGTTTGGGAGGCTGCCATGTATGCCGCTTCCAAAAAGCTTGACGGCCTTGTTGCCGTTGTTGATAACAACAATCTTCAGATTGACGGTACGGTTGAAGAGGTCAATTCGCCTTATCCGATTCCAGAAAAATTTGCGGCGTTCGGTTGGAATGTAATTGAAATCGACGGACACTCATTCGACGAAATCGAAAAAGCTTTTGCCGACGCAAAGCTTTGCAAGGGCAAGCCCACAGCTATAATAGCAAAAACCGTAAAGGGCAAGGGCGTGTCTTATATGGAAAATCAGGTCGGCTGGCACGGCTCCGCACCCAACGCCGAACAGTATGAAACGGCAATGGCAGAGCTTAAAGCCGCGCTCGAAGAAACGGAGGGCTGAGATTTATGGCAGATATTATTAAAACCGCTACCAGAGACGCCTACGGCAAGGCTCTTGTAGAGCTTGGCGAAAAAGACGAAAAGGTTATTGTGCTTGACGCAGACCTTGCCGCCGCCACAAAAACAGGCGCGTTTAAAAAAGCATTCCCCGAAAGATTTTTTGACACAGGCATTGCCGAGTCAAATATGATGGGCATTGCCGCGGGTCTTGCCACAACGGGCTATACCGTATTTGCAAGCTCTTTTGCAATGTTCGCCGCAGGCAGAGCGTTTGAACAGGTAAGAAACACCATCGGCTATCCGCACCTTAACGTTAAAATCGGCGCAACTCATGCAGGTATCTCCGTCGGCGAGGACGGTGCAAGCCACCAGTGCTGTGAAGATATTGCGCTTATGAGAACAATTCCCGGTATGGTAATTATAAATCCTGCCGACGATATTGAAGCGCGCGCCGCCGTTCTTGCCGCCGCAAAATACGAAGGCCCCGTTTATATGCGCTTCGGCAGACTTGCCGTTCCGCGTATATTCGATGAGAATTATAAATTTGAAATCGGCAAGGCTGTTACTCTTAAAGAGGGTACAGACGTTACCGTAATCGCCACAGGACTTCTTGTTGCAGAGGCTGTTGAAGCGGCAAAAATTCTCGAAAGCGAAGGCATTTCGGTTAATCTTATCAATATGGCAACAATCAAGCCGCTTGACAAAGAGGCTGTAATTGCCGCCGCCAAGAAAACGGGTTGTATTGTTACCGCGGAAGAGCACAACATTATCGGCGGTTTGGGCAGTGCCGTTTCAGAGGCAGTTTGCGAAGAATATCCCGTGCCCGTAGTAAAACTCGGCGTTGAGGATACTTTCGGAAAATCAGGCCCCGCAGTTGAGCTTTTGCATCTGTTCGGACTTGATGCCGAGCACATCGTTGAAAAAGCGAAGCTTGCACTTTCATTAAAAAAATAAAAATGCCGATTAATCGGTAAAATCCGCCCCGCACCGTGAAAAGCAGTGCGGGGCGTGTTCTGTTCTGTTTAATTATTTGAAAATATCGTTATATCCGAGCTTAAAAAGCGCGCACGAAAGCGAAAGAGTGTATGAAAGCATTTTTTCGGAGTCGTCGGGGTCAATCAAAAATTCATCTTTAAGCTTTTTTATTCTGTATTGAACGGTGTTTCTGTGTGTAAAAAGTTTTTCGGCAGTTTCTTTCAGCGAATGGCGGCATATTAAGTATGTATAAAACGTGAGACAAAGCTCCGTAGAGTTCTCTTTGTCA
This sequence comes from Ruminococcaceae bacterium UBA6364, assembly GCA_002440045.1. Classification (GTDB taxonomy): domain Bacteria; phylum Bacillota; class Clostridia; order Oscillospirales; family Acutalibacteraceae; genus DTU089. Next base: position 13,712 of record DJRI01000100.1, read on the forward strand.
TAATTAAATATTTTTTCGACAGAGCCGTCGCATATGCCGCAAACCTCTTCGGTGGTTTTTATCGCCATTAAAAGCTTGCAGTCCGAATACTTTATAACAAACGGTTCTTTTTCTTTTTTCAGGTGATATTCAAGCGCCGAAGAAACAGAAATGTAAGCTTGCTTTAAAGAATAAAGGTCCGAAAGCTTTTCAGAAATAATTCCGCTGAAATTGTATTCCTTTGAAAGCTTTTTTAAAAGCCCCGCGTCGTGGTCCTCGTGCAAAAACATAATAACCTTTCCTTTATACACAAACGGGTGCGAAGCGTGAAAGCCGACCGATAAAGCGTTTTTAATTCCAAAGCTTTTGTCGGCTTTTTCTTCCAATCCTGAAATATCAAGAACGGCAAAACACAGCGGACTGAAATGTGCAAGAAATGTGCCTGCGGCTTCACGCTCAAAAAGAGCGCGCTCTTTAAAGCTGCCGTTAAGAAGTGCGGTTAAAATTTCTTCGGCGGTGTCAATTTCTTTGCCGACGCAATGCTTTTCAAAGAAAAACTGTTTTGATAAAAGCGTTTCAAAAAAGCTTCTGTCAGAAAAAGAGGGGAGCTTTTCTTCGCTTTCGATATAAATTAAAAAACCGAGCTGCGCGCCGCCGCACGACAGCGCGGAACAGCAAAAATCGTTTTCCTCGCCGCGAAGGCACACAAAGCCGTCGCCGCTGTTTTCAAAGGCTTTTTCAATTCTTTCTGCGGTTTCAAAAGAAAGCTCGCTGTGCGAAACGGTTTTTCGGTATTCGGTACTTCCGAAGCCCTCGGGTGCGTATGACGAAACTATGTGAAACGCGTTGTCAGTAACAATTATCGGACAGCCGATTTCCGCACCGAGCGCCTCGCACAGTAAATTAAGCGAATTGTTATTTAAAAATACGTTAAGTAAAATGTTCTTGTTCAAAATAACACCTCTGTATTGTGCTGTCAGCACAATGAATTGTATATTTATTATACTGCAAAAACATTGTCAATGCAAGAGTTTGTGCTATAATGTAGCCGTAAATAAAAAAGAGCACAAGGTGTGCGAAAGGAAGTCGGTTTCCGATGTGCGAAAATAAAAACAGTCGGTAAACAGTGACCGCCGACGAATAAAATAACGGTCACAGCAAATATTAATCTTAAATTTATTCGGAGGTATTTATTATGTTTGAACTCAGACCTTATCGTAAAAATAATTCCCTTTATAATCCTTTCCGTGATATGGATGAATTTGAAAAACAGTTCTTCGGATCGCCCGTTGATTTCTTCAGCGGCAATTCGCTTGACGAATTTAAGACCGATATAAAAGACGAGGGCGATAAATATACTCTTGAAGCCGATTTGCCCGGTTTTGACAAAAAGGATATTCACCTTGACATAAACGGCGATACTCTTACAGTCAGCGCCGAGCGTCATTCGGAGCATGAAGAGAAAGATAAAAAGGGCAAATATGTACGTTGCGAGCGTTCTTACGGCTCATACAGCCGCTCGTTTGACCTCTCGGGCGTTAAGTCCGATGCGATTACCGCAAAGTACGAGGATGGCGTTTTGAAGCTTGATATGCCTAAAAAGGATAACACTCTTCCCGAATCCCGCCGTCTTGAAATCGAATAATTTCGATTTAAACGCGCGAAGAATACAGGTGCCGCCCGCAAAGGCGCGGTGAGCGTGGTTTCTTCCGCCTCTTATCCGGATTTTTAACCTAATAAAAGTACGGGACAGTTGCAATCGGCAGTCTGCCCCGTATTTTTGTCTCAAGGCATAAGAGGGCAGAGCACCGCCCTCGGGTTCAATTATAATTAAAGCGCCCGCTTTCACTTTGAAAGCAGACGCTTTTTTAATTATTGTTTCAGCTGTGCTTTTTTGATTTCTTTGAAAACATCATAAGAAAACTTATCAAAAGCAAGGCACAGCAAAAGAAAACGGCTTTTGTTTCAAGTTGTTTTGTAACTACGCTTCCGAGCGCCGCGCCCAAGAAGAATATAATTATCACCGAAAAATATGTAAGCGATTTTTTCAGCGCGGCTTTGTCGTGCGTGTGAAAATATGCGTGCAAAGCCTCGGTGCCGCTCCTCATATTGCCGATGCACATGGTGCTTGCATACGCATGCCCGCGCACCTTGTGAAACGTTTGCACCTGAAAAGCGCAAACAAAAGAAACAAGGGCGTTAGCAAGGCGGTTGAGCGTTGTCGGCAAAAATCCGACGGCGAAAAGCAGAACGATTTCTATTAAAAGCACGCCTTGCCGCCAGTGGATTTTTTCGCTGTATTTGAAACGCGCGTGAATGGCTTCTGCGATGAATATTCCCGCAATAAACGAAAGCACGGGAATAAGGTATCCGAGAAACTTGTGCATATCGTTGTCAAAAAGCGCCGCCGCCATAAGAACAATGTTGCCTGTCTGGGCGTTTGCAAAAACCTTCCCGCGGGAAAAGTAAGTGTAAGCGTCCTGAAAGCCGCCCGAAAGTATAATAAAAACCGCATTTAAGAATGTGTCCGATATTTGCTTTTCTGCGGTTTTAAAAGAGTTCATATTTATCGCCTTTATTTCTGAAGCTTTTTAATAAGAGCCTTGCACTCTTCAAGATTCATAATCTTCGGAACGGGGTAAAGCGGGTTGCCCTCTTTTAAGGCTCTTTCGGCAATAAGCGGAATATCCTCGTCCTTGATGCCATCAATTTTGTCGGGGATATTCATATCCTTGTTGAGCTTTTTAATAGCTTCGATAAAGTTCTTCGCTTTCTGTCTGTCGCCCAAAGCGTCGCCCGAAACACCCGCAACGTCAGCGAGTATTGAAAGACGTTTATAAGCGCTTTCGCCGAAGTATTCAAGAACATAGGGGAGGATTATCGCGTTTGCAAGTCCGTGCGGAATACCGTACATACCGCCGAGGTTATGAGCGATTGCATGAACATAGCCGACATATGCGCGTGTAAACGCAAGACCCGCGTGATAAGATGCTACAAGCATATTTTCGCGCGCTTTAAGGTCCTTGCCGTTTTTATAAGCCTCTTCGATATTCTCAAAAATAAGTTTTGTCGCTATTTTTGCGTCCTCTTCGGTTTGCTTTGTGTTGCTTCTGCCGATAAACGCTTCAACTGCGTGTGTGAGCGCGTCCATACCCGTTGTAGAGGTTATGTGCGGCGGAAGTCCCACGGTAAGCTCTGGGTCGAGAACCGCAAATTTCGGACGGAGTACGGGGTCGTTAATAGCGTTCTTTTCGTGCGTGTCGGGGTTTGAAACAACCGCGGCGATTGTGGTTTCTGAGCCTGTTCCGGCTGTTGTG
>DJRI01000099.1:0-496 GCA_002440045.1 Ruminococcaceae bacterium UBA6364
TTGCCGCCCCTACGGGGTAGCCCGTAGCTGTTAGCTGTTAGCGCGCGGCGGTGCCGTGCGAGCCGTTAGCCATTAGCTATTAGCTGTTAGCGCGCGGCGTTGCCGTGCGAGCCGTTAGCCATTAGCTATTAGCTGTTAGCGCGCGGCGTTGCCGCGATTGTATTCCGCGTAAACGCGGAAATATTAAGGAAAATGCTTTGCATTTTGGCGGGCGGCAGGTTGCCGCCCCTACGAGAAATATTGGAAAATCGGCGCGGAAAATATGAAGTTTTTGCGTGACAAAAACCAAATAAAATCAAATTTTGCATAGTATACCTCCGCGCTCTGACAAAAATCCGTTCACGGGTTCGTATTTTACACAACAAAGCCCTGTGAACGGACAAAGTTCAATCCATTCACAGGGTTCATTTTATAACAAAATAAAAATGATAATATGCAAGTTACCGCCACGCAGGCTAACAGCCAAAAGCTAAAAGCTACAGGCTACCCCGTAGGG
>DJRI01000099.1:529-7266 GCA_002440045.1 Ruminococcaceae bacterium UBA6364
CAACCTGCCGCCCGCAAAAACGCAAAGCGTTTTTGCGTTATACACCGCGCATTTGCGCGGTTACAATCGCGGCAACGCCGCGTGCTAAAAGCTAACAGCTAACGGCTAACAGCTCCCAATCACACTATTAAAAAGTCCTGCGGCGATATGAGAACGCCCTCTACCTCGGCAACCGATTTTGTATAGTTCACATAAACTATGCGGTTGTAGTTATAAACAAGCTTGTAAACGCCCGTTTTAATTTCCTCGTGAGACGTAAGCGTCATATCCGTAATCGCCTTTAACGATTTAACCTTTGAATAATAATTGGCAGTCATTGAAGCATATGTGCCGTAAGCCAGGTTTTCGCACTCTTCATAAGTGAACAAAAACGAGGGCACGCCGCCGTATTCAACCGTTTTTAAAAGAGTGTTCCACGAATCGCCGTTGTTGATATAATCACAACCGTAAATAACAGAGCCGTGAAGAACGGTCTGCAAAAACGGAACGGCGTGAAGTCCGCTTCCGTCAAGCTTTTCATAAGAAGTGGGAACATTGCTTACAACGCTTGCATATTTCATCAGATAAAGCGCGGGGTGCGAAAGCATAAGCTCGCCGCCGGCGCTTAAAGACGAGGCTGTTTTAATTGCGTCCTCCATAGCCTGTTGGCGCGTTTTGTCGCTCTCACTGAAGAGTATAAACGAAATATCGTTTGCCGAAATGTTGCAGCCGCCCAACTGCGAGGCAATTTTATAAAGCGCCGATGTGTTGTCGCCGAAGCTCGCGGGGTCTGCAAGATTTTTCTTTTCGGAATACGATTTTGTAATCGAATGAATTTCTATATAGGTATTTGCCTTTACAGCTCCGCCGGAAAGGGCGCGCGCGCCCGAGCGTGTTGCAAGAACATCTGCCTCTAAAAACAGCTTTGAATTTTTATCTTCAGCCGTTTTCAAAAGCTTTGAAAATCCGCTGTTGCCGCCAAGCTCTTTATTTATGCCGCGTGCGGAAACATCTTTTTGCAAAAGCCCGCCCGAAAGAGCGCCTGTATATCTGAAATACATATTTCTTACACCCTTTGAGCTTAAAAGGGTAAGTATTTCTTCGGACTGCTCACAGTCTGTAAGAAGCGTTGAGCTTTTGCCGTCGGTAGAGCCGATTGCGGTAATTATAAACGGCAAATCGCCTGTGCTTTCTGACAAAGAGTCTTTGAGATAGCCTTTTTTTATGAAAAATTCGCGCACGAAAAATGCGGCGTCGTTATATGCGCCCTCGCCCTTTTTGCAAAATCCGAGCACCAAAGACACCTCGCCGTTATAAGAAGCGCCGAGCTTAACGCTTTTTTCGCCCCTGTAAACGGGTGTGACGGCAAAATCGGAATAAATCATGGTTGTGCCGTCGTTATAAGAGTCGTAGTGCACAGAAGAAAGAGCGTCGCCGTCGTCAATTATAACCGTTGCAAGCGACGTTTTGTCGCCGAAGGAATAAAACGGAATGAGCGCGCCGCTTTGAAACTCGCCGCCTGTGCCGACATCGCTGTTATAAACGGGAAATTCAACAAAGCTTTCGCCGTTCGGGCGAGACGAAAGCTCGGCTATACAGCCGCTTCCGTCGGGGATTATATAATAGTTATCGGGAAGGTCTTTGTTAACCGCAAAAAGCCCCGGCATAAGCGAAATTTTCTCAATGAAAAAGCCGTCTTTTAAAACAGCGTCTTTTAAATCCGCACTTATTTTGAAATTGCCGTTTTCAGTCGTGATTTTTAAAGGAATCTTCGCGTCAAAGCCGTTTTCGGGGTCGCTTTCGGCAGCCTCTGCCGATGAGAAAAGCGTATAAACAAACGTAACCGCATTTTTTGTTTTTTCAATTTCAAACGTGCCGTAATTTATGCTGTTGTCGGTGGAATCGAGAATTATTCCGTTGCCCTTTTTGTCGGTCAATTCAAGCGTAAGCGCCGCTCCCCTGCCGTATTCGGCGGCTTCGCCCGAAAATGTGTCGAGCGTTTTTTCGGTTGACGCTTCACGGAAATAAAACGCGCCTGTTTTTTCATCGACCCACAGAGTGTTGCCCGAAATATCAGACAGCATTTCTTTTGCGCCGTCGGCTTTTATCATAAGCTCGTTTGCGTCATACGCGGGTTTTTCGGGAATGTTTACGGGTCTTAAAAAATACGCCGCCGCGCACGATAAAACCGCAACCGCCGCCGCTGACAGTGCAATTATGCGTTTTTTCTTTTTTGAAAGGTTGATTTTTTTCATATTTTCATCCGTTTCCGATGTGATTTTTATATGCCGATATATCTCTTAATATATCACCGCAAGGCGATTATGTCAAACTTATGCTGCCCAAAAACGCGTTTTTTTCTTAAACAAACTGTTAATTTAATGATAATACGGCGTAAACTTCATACTTTTTAATAAAAAAATCGAATTAAGTCTTGTAAAATCCGCCGATTTGTTATAGAATGTATAAGTCGTTTCGTGCGCGGACGAGAGTTTCTACGCGTGCGCCAAAATGAAGTAAAGGATGAATTTTAAATGGCTGATAACGAAATCAAAACCAATGCCGAAATTTATCGCGAGCAACGCAAGGCAAGGCTTGCGAAGGCGGCAAAGAAAAAAAGCTCGCCCAAGCGCGACAAAGCTGTAAGAATAATTGTTAAAACACTTTGCATTGTTATTGTTGCGGCTCTCGTTTTGTTCGGTGCGGCAAGGGTGCTCACAAACGTTTTCTGTGTCCCGCAAAAGACCCTTACGGTTGCCACCTACGACGGCAAAAAGATTAACGCCGCCGAATACAATTATTATTATATGACTCTCTACAACAGAATGGCAAGCACCGCCCAGCAGTATGACCAATACTACGGCTCGGGCTACGGCGCAATGCTTACGGGATTTGATTATTCAAAAGACCCCGCAGAGCAGGAATATAAATCCGACGACGCTCCCGAGGGCGTAAAGACCTGGGCCGACTATTTCAAGGCTATGGCTTCGACCTCCGCATTCTTCTATCAGAGCGTTTATGCCGACGCAACAAGCGACGAAGCAAAGTCGGCGGGCTTTACTTACTCCGAAGAAGATATGAACAAAGAAATCAACAGCACGCTTGATTCGCTTAAGGAATATGCCAAGAACAACGATTTTTCGCTTAACAACTACATCTCACGCGTTTGCGGCGAGGGCCTTAACGAAAAATCTTATACAGCTCTTCTTGAGCGCGACTACATTGTCGGTCAGTACCTCACATGGTATCAGGACAATGAAGGCGACAAGCTCTCGAAAGACGAAGTTACCGCTTATTACAACGAGCACAAGTCCGATTTTGACCGTGTAAGCGCGCGTATCTTTACGGTTTCTTATGCCGAAAAGAGCAGCACCGACACAAGCGACGACCCGACTTATACTCATGACGAAGCAAAGGCAAGAGCAAACGAGTTCCTTTCAAAGATTACCGACGAAAACTCCTTTAAAACTCTTGCACAGCAGTATGCGCCCGACTCCAAAAAGAGCAGTTACTCAGACGACAGCGCAACGCTTCTCAGCAATCAGAAAAAATCCGCTGTCTCTGTTACAGAGGTTGCCGATTGGCTCTTTGACGACGCGAGAAAAGTAGGCGACAAAACCGTTATCGACAGCGAGGATAACGAAACCGTCTATATCGTTTATTTCACAGTTGCGGCTCACCCCGATACATCCGATGCAGGTGTAAGCGTTCGTCACATACTATTCCAGGCGGCAACAGAAGACGACGACGGAAATGCACTCAGCACGGAAAAAATAAACGAAAACCTTGCAACGGCAAAGAAAAACGCCGAAGCCGCTCTTGAAGAGTGGAAAAAGGGCGACGCCACAGAGGATTCTTTTGCGGCTCTTGCCAAAGAGAAAACCGAGGACACCGGCTCCAAAGAAAACGGCGGACTTTACGAAGATATAAATGTTGACAGCTCATATGTCACCGAGTTCAAGGACTGGGCGCTTGATCCCGCAAGAAAGCCCGGCGATACAGAAATTGTAAAGACAAGCTACGGCTATCACGTTATGTACTTTGTTTCAGCTACGGGTGAAGAGAAATGGCAGAGCGATGTTCGCTCTACAATAAGCAGCGACACATATACAAAATATGTTGAGGGCCTTTATGACAGCATCGAAAAGGATGTTAAAGACAACACCACTCTTATTAACTATTTCTCAAAGAGAACACAGAGCGTAATAAGCTCGTCAAAATCATAATTAAAAAGCAAATTGACGGCACGGAAAATTTTCCGTGCCGTCGTTTTTTATGCATTGATTTTCGGTTTATAGTTTTATTACCCATTAAATTTTGAGTGATTTTTTACCCTGAGCATAGCCGTAATACGTCTGAGGGCAATCTCGGCGCTTTGATGTTCAAGAAGGCTTTCGGCGTTTCTTAACTGCTCGGTTTCACGCTCGTATTCGGCTTTTGCACGCGCTTCGTCAATATCCTCGGGCCACTCGCAGCTGTGCGCAAAAAGCAAAACCTCATCGGGGCGCACTTCAACAAAGCCCTCGGAATTAAAGGCGTTTTTCCACTCGCCGTTTATTTTCATTTTAATTTCGCCCGAAGCCACTGCGGCAGTCATCGGGTAATGCCCGGCAAGTATGCCAAGCTCCCCGTCGAACGAGTCAAGCACAACGCTTTCAACCTCGCCTGAAAAAAACTGCTTTTCGGGAGTAAAAATTTCAAGTTTAAAGCTTGCCGTAACACTCACCACCCGTTAAAGAGCTTTTGCTTTTTTGCGAACGTCGTCAATGTCGCCCGCCATAAAGAATGCCGCCTCGGGAATATCGTCCGCCTCGCCGTCAACAATCTGCCTGAAGCTTTCTATCGTTTTTTCAAGCGGTACAAAGCAGCCTTTGATGCCCGTAAACGCTTCGGCAACGCTCATCGGCTGCGACAGGAATTTTTGAATTTTTCTTGCGCGGTAAACCGTGGCTCTGTCCTCGTCCGAAAGCTCCTCCATACCGAGTATTGCGATAATATCTTTAAGCTCGGTATATCTTTGCAAACACTCCTGAACGGCGCGTGCCGTTCTGTAATGAAGCTCGCCTACCGTTTCGGGTTCAAGCGCGCGGCTTGACGACTCAAGCGGGTCAACTGCGGGGTAAATACCAAGCTCCGAAATGCTTCTTGAAAGCACCGTTGTTGCATCAAGATGGTTAAATATAGTTGCGGGCGCAGGGTCTGTGAGGTCGTCTGCCGGGACATAAACCGCCTGAACAGACGTAATTGAGCCGTTGTCGGTCGAAGCAATACGCTCTTCAAGCGCGCCCAGCTCATTAGCAAGCGTCGGCTGATAACCGACGGCGCTCGGAAGGCGTCCCAAAAGCGCGCTTACTTCGTTGCCCGCCTGAACGAATCTGTAAATATTATCAATAAACAAAAGTACGTCGCGCTTTTTCTCGTCGCGCAGGTACTCTGCCATGGTAAGCCCCGTGAGGGCTACTCTCATACGGCTGCCGGAAGGCTCGTTCATCTGACCGAACGCAAGAATAGCTTTGTCAATAACGCCGCTTTTCTCCATATCGTTCATAAGCTCGTTGCCCTCGCGGCTTCTTTCGCCGACGCCCGTGAATACCGAATATCCGCCGTGGTTTACGGCAATGTTATGAATCATTTCCATAATCAAAACCGTTTTGCCGACGCCCGCGCCGCCGAAAAGACCTATCTTTCCGCCTTTGGCATAGGGAACAAGAAGGTCTATTACCTTAATGCCCGTTTCAAGTATCTCGGTAGCAGGCTTTTGCTCGCTTAAAAGCGGAGCTTTTCTGTGAATAGCCCACTTTTCATCGCTTTTTATTTCGCCTTTGCCGTCAATGGGTCTGCCGAGAACATCAACAACTCTGCCTACTACGGCGTCGCCGACAGGCACTTCAATACCCTTTCCGTCGGAAACGACAGAAAGTCCGCAGCAAAGTCCCTCGGTTGCTTCAAGCGCAACAGAGCGCACAACGCCCTGCTCAAGATGAAGCGCAACCTCAAGGTGTTTGTTATATTTTTCAACAGTAAGCAGGCTGTTTATCGGCGGCATTTTTCCGTCAAATCTGACGTCAACTACCGGCCCCGAGATTTTAACAACCGTGCCCTTCATTAAATCAGCCATTGTTCCTCCCGAATTAAAGACGCAGTTAAACTCTTTAAACAGCCCCCGCTTCGCATGCGGCGGCTATTTCGGTTATTTCGTTTGTTATCTGAAGCTGTCTTGCGGCGTTAAGCTGTGCGGACAAAGCAGCCGTCATTTCATCGGCGTTGCGCGTTGCGTTTTGCATAGCTGTCATTCGCGCAATGTTTTCGCTTGCCGATGATTGCATAAAAACATCATACATAAAGCCCGTTATGTACTGATACACAAGGTGCTCGAAAACCTTTTCTATCGAAGGCTCGTAAATAGCCTGCGCCTGATAGTTATACTCGTAGCTTACGTCGGTATAATCGCGGCGCAAAAGCGGCAAAAGCCTTACGCACTTCGGAGTCTGAACCGAAGAATTAACAAACTCGGTGTAAACAATATACACCTCGTGATAGTCGTTTGTAAGATAAAGCTCGATAAGCTTATTTGCAACCTGCTCTGCAAGGTTAAGCGTGGGGTGCTGAGACGCGCCGTACCACGAAAACTCGGGCGTTATGCCCGCATTTTTTAAAAGCCTGTCGCCCATAAGCCCCAAAGAAATTACAAGCGGCTCGTCATAATCCTTCATTTTTGAAAGCGCTTCGTGAATTACGGCGCTGTTATAGCCGCCGCA
>DJRI01000099.1:7271-10209 GCA_002440045.1 Ruminococcaceae bacterium UBA6364
CTATCGGAGGTTATTACTACAAAAACCGCCGAGCCTGAGCCGTTGTCGTCGATAAATTTATCGTGAATATTGTTGCGCTTTGCTTTTGAAAGAATATCTTTGATTGTCGCGCGAAGGCGCTTCATATAAAAAAGGTTAAAGTCAATGTTCTGCATCGCCTTTTTCATTCGCGAAGAGGACAGCAGATACATAGCGTTTGTAATCTGCCTTGTTTCGCTGACAGCTTTAAGGCGCTGCTTTATTTCATTTGTGTTGTTCATATTTTTCTTTAAAATCTTTTATAGATTCTTCAAGCTCTTTTTTGGCGGAATCAGTCAAATCTCCGCTTTTTATTACGGATTTCACAACCGCCGAATTGTGCTCTCTTAAAAAAGCCAAAAGCTCTTTCGCCGCTTTGCGTATTCCGTTTTTCGGCACGTCATAAAATGCGTCAAGGTTAAAAGCAAGAAGGATTGCCGTTTCATCGAACACGTCAAGCGGCTCGCCCTTGCCCTGCTTTAAAAGCTCGGTAAGGCATTCGCCGCGCCTTAAAAGACGCGCGGTTGCTTCGTCAACATCACTGCCGAAGCGCGTAAAAACAGCCATTTCACGGTATTGCGAAAGCTCAATTCTCAAAGTGCCCGAGACCTTTTGCATTGCCTTGTGCTGGGCGGCTCTGCCGACACGCGACACAGAAAGACCCGTGTTAACCGCGGGACGTATGCCGCTGTGGAAAAGCTCGCTTTCAAGGTAAATCTGACCGTCGGTTATTGAAATTACGTTTGTGGGTATATAAGCCGAAATGTTTCCGCCCATAGTCTCGATAATGGGCAGTGCCGTTATGCTGCCGCCCTTTTTAAGACAGGCGCTTCGTTCAAGAAGTCTTGAATGAAGATAAAAAACATCTCCGGGGTAAGCCTCTCTTCCCGGGGGTCTGTGAAGAAGAAGCGACATTGCCCTGTAAGCTACGGCGTGCTTTGAAAGGTCATCGTAAATTACAAGAACATCTCTGCCCTCGTTCATAAAACCTTCTGCAACGGAGCACGCGCAATAAGGCGCAAGATACTGCGTTGCGGGGCTGTCCGACGCCGTTGAAGCCACAACGACCGTATACGGCATAGCTTCGTTTTTCTTTAAAGACTCTATTATGTAAGAGATATTGGACGCCTTTTGACCTATCGCACAATAAACGCATATAACGCCGCTGTTTTTCTGATTGAAAACGGCGTCAAGTGCAATTGAGGTCTTGCCCGTCTGGCGGTCGCCGATTATAAGTTCACGCTGACCGCGGCCTATAGGCACCATGCTGTCTATTGCGAGAATACCCGTTTCAAGAGGAGTGTCAACGGCGCGGCGCTCGATTATAGTCGGCGCGGGGCGCTCTGCGGGAAGTAACTCATCCTCTTCAAGCGGCATATTGTCAAGCGCTCTGCCTATTGGGTCTATTACCCTCCCGAGCAGTTTTTTGCCGACGGGAATTTCGGCAACTCTGCCGGTGCCCCTAACGCTGTCGCCGACGCAAACAGTGTCGCCGCTGTCAAAAAGCACCGCGCCGACGCCGTTTTCTTCAAGGTCAAGCGCCATGCCGTAAATGCCGCCCTCAAACTCCAACAGCTCGCCGTAGAGCCTTCCGGGGAGGCCTGTTACTCTGGCAACGCCGTCGCCGACCTTTGTGACCGTTCCGCAGCTGTAGGAAACGGGCGCGGCGTTAAAAGAGTCTATTCTGTTTTTCAGAAATTTGCTTATTTCGGAAGCATTGCGTTCAGGCATAAATTCACTCCCTTTCAAGCTTCAAGATGCTTTTTCAAGCTGAAAAGCTGTGTTTTTAAAGAGCCGTCGTATACGACCCCGTCGAGTTTAAGTATAAATCCGCCGAGCAGAGAGTCGTCAACGGTCTTTACAAATTCAATGTTGCGCCCGTATCTTTTAAGTATGCCTTCGCAAAGGTACATATACGTCTCTTCACTCATACTTGAAGGAACGGTAATATATGCTTTACGCATTATTCTGCGTTCCCTCCTCTTTTTCGCCGAGGAAGCTTTTCACAAATTTTCTGTTATCCTCGTCGTTTACTTCCCTCTTAAGAATTTTCTCGGACGCTTCAAGAGCAAGCGAAACAATTTCGTCCTCGGCGTCTTCAAGAAGCTTTTTGCGTTCTTCAAGCGCCTCGGCTTTTGCTTCGTCAATTATGCGGTTAGCTTCGTTTTCGGCGTCGCCGATAATTTTTGCAGCTTCTTCGCGGCCCTGCTTTTCACCGTCGCTGACGGCTTTTTCCATAGCCTTTTTGCTTTGTGAAGCAAGTGCGTCGCATTCTTCGATTTTCTTTTGGGAGGTTGCGGCAAGCTCTTCTGCCGCCTTTTCTTTATCGGCTATTTTTTCGGCTCTTTTTGTCATATATTTTTTAACGGGCTTATATACAAGCGCCCTTACGACAAAAAACAGCACAAGAATGTTGATGATATTTATAACAATATCAACAAGCATTTCCTTAGATAATTCCATTTTCAGTCACCTTATGCTTTAGTTGAGAAAATAAGTGCGATAACAAATGCATAAATTGCGGTAGACTCCGCAAGTGCGCAGCCCAAAAGAAGAATTGTCTGAATTTTACTTGCCGCTTCGGGCTGACGTGCAACCGCTTCAACAGCCTTTGACGTTGCAAAGCACATACCGAAACCTGCGCCGAGAAGCGCTAATGCCAAACCTAAAATTTCCATAAATACTCTCCTTCACATTAAGCAGAAATTTCTGCATTTTTAACTTTTTTAATTACCGATTAATTCTTTAATCGGCTATTATTTGTGTCGTTCTTTAGGCATAAGAGCGTTGAACCGACACGCCCTAAAAGCTTTATTTTCCATATCCTCGGGCATTTTTCTCCGTGCAATACGAAAGTATTGCACCGCCTGAGAAACACCCGACTATTTGAAAACTAAAGCTTTTTGGGTGCTTCGCAGTT
>DJRI01000099.1:10247-12911 GCA_002440045.1 Ruminococcaceae bacterium UBA6364
ACAAGGAAAAAAACGAAGCAATGCTTTCGCCTTGCTAGGCTTTTTGACGAAGTAACGGCGAAAAGAGGGCATTTTAAAACCGTGTTGGTTTGACACTCTTATGCCTAACTTTTTGACCCTCTGTCGGCTCCATAGCCTCGTCAATAAAGGTCAAAGAAAGCGTTATAAATATGTATGCCTGTATAAGCGGATGGAACACATTGAAATAAAGTCCCGCAATAGCGGGTATTCCCGAAGAATACGCACCGAGAGCGCCCTTTAAAAGCTCCATAACTATCATACCGCCGAGCATATTGCCGAAAAGGCGGCACGCAAGAGAAACGGGAACGGCTATATCGCTGACCATTTTTAAGGGAACCATTATAACCCTCATCGGGGCTATGGGGCCGCCCATTGATTTAAGTCTGCCGAAAAATCCAAGGCGCCTTATGCCGAAAATGTTCAGCAAAAAGAACGTTAAAAGACCCATGGCAAACGTAACCGTAAGGTCGGACGTAGGCGCGCGAAGCCCCAAAAGCTCAACCAAAGCGCACCCGATTAAAAAAGCCGCCATTGAGAACATATAAGGCGAAAGAAAGCCTGCCGCTTCTTTGCCTACGGCTTTTTCGGTGAACCCGTCCATAGCTTCAACAAAAATCTCAAAGGCATTTTGAATGCCCGTGGGGTTGTTCTTAAAGCGCGGAACGGCTATCAGCCTGAACAGCACGCAAAGAATAATAAGCACCGCCGTAACGCCCGCAGCGATAAGCGTTGTTTTTGCAAGCGAAATGCCGAAAACATCGACGCGCTCGCTGAACATTGAAAACTCAAGCTTAAGGCCGCTTTTTATGCCCGAAAACGCTTTTAAAAGCACACCGAGCACAAGCCAGACAGAAAAAACAATTCCGACAAAAAACAGCTTCTTGTGTTTTTTGCACTTTTTAAGCGTTTTTTCGTCCGCATCGGCAGAGAGCGCTTTAAGCGCGCTTTTTGAATGGATAAATCCTGCAAGCGAAAGCGCAAAAACAACCACGCTCACACCGAGTTCAATTATCTCTGCGGTTTTCACAAGCACCATCTCCCTCTTTTTTGTTTTTAATAATACCGCTGACGGCAAAAGCGATTGCGGCACCGGGAAGCCCGAATGCAAAGCCCAAAGCGGCTTTTGTAATATCCGCTTTGAAGAGAAGCATCACAGAAGCAATACACGCGGCGTATAAAACGAGCTTTAAAAGTATAAAAAGCACTGTTTTTTTGGCATTTCCGCCAAGCGCATTCTTTAAAACGGCGTTTAAAAGAAGCATTTCAAGAACGCCCGTTACAAACGCAATTAAAAACGCGACCGTAAGCATCACCCCAACATTTCGTCCCCGAATTGAGACTACATTCTATATCTTTTAACAATTAAAATCAATAGCAAATTGTGATAATTAACATTATTTTAAAATTATCATTTTATGCATTTTTTCTCATTTAAAAGAGCCGAAAGCAGTACTTTCGGCTAATCAAAAAATTCGCTTTCGAGCGCGGCGCACAAAACGTGATATACGGGAAGCGTATATTCCTGAATACGCGCGGTGTCAAAAGACGGCAATACTATGCAAACATCACTCTCGGCTTTAAGCTTGCCGCCGTCTTTACCGGTAACCGAAACGGTTTTGCAGCCCAAAGCCTTTGCGGTAACTGCGGCGTTATATACGTTTTCGGAGTTGCCCGATGTACTGAACGCCAAAAGCACGTCGCCTGAGTCGCCGTAACCCCAAACCTGCTGTGCAAAAACAAGGTCGCTTTTAACATCGTTTATGTAAGCCGTCATAAGCGCCGATTGGCTGACAAGCGAAACGGCTCTTAGCGCCCCTTGAAGATTTGAAGAGATATATTCGCCGTTTTCCGAGCCGTCAAATCTTTTTTTATCACTTTCTTTAAGGCATCTTTTAAGCCTAAAGCCCTTCATAAGCTCGCCGACGGTGTGCTCGCAGTCGGCGGCGCTTCCGCCGTTGCCGCAGCACATCATTTTTTTGCCGTTTTTATATGCTCTGAGCAATATATCAAAAGCGTCCTCTATTTCCTTTTTGCAGTTTAAAAGCGCCGCGTTTTCTTTAAAAAACTCCGAAAAAAGGAGCGTTGTTCTTTCTTTCATATCTTTCACCGTTCAAAACAAAATTCCGAGCGCCGCAAAGTCGCCTATCGAATCACCGAGCTTTGCGGGAACAATTTTACAAACCGAAGCGCTGTTTATTAACGCCTCTTTTTTTATTATATCAAATATAACGCTGTTAAAAAACTCGCTGTTTCTTTCATAAATACTGCCTATTACTATCATTTCGGGGTTAAGAATGTCTATTATCACCGAAAGCCCTCTGCCGAGGTATTCTGCCGAGGTTTTAAAAACCTCTTTTGAAAACCCGTCGCCCCCGTACATTGCTTCGGCGATTTTTGCCGCAGTAATAAGGGAAAGGTCTTTTTCGGACTCAAACAGCACGCTTTTTTTGTTTTCGTTAAGATATTTTCTGCCGATGATTTTTGCAAGGTCGGCTATTCCGCCGCCCGAGCAAAAGCCCTCAAACGAGCCTTTTTTGCCGTAGCCCTCGGGCCCGTCTTTTGAAAGCCTTATGTGCCCGACTTCGCCCGCCATATCGGAAGCCCCGGTATAAAGCCTGCCGTTTAAAATAAGCCCCGCGCCCA
>DJRI01000021.1:0-5937 GCA_002440045.1 Ruminococcaceae bacterium UBA6364
AGAAGCTGTTTTAATGTTTCAAAGCTTTTGCTTTCTTCGCCGCACGGAAAAGTAAAGATAAGAGAGCCGCCGAATGAGCTGCTGACGCTTTTTGCGTATTCTTTCGGAACGCCGCTGTCCGTTACGACAAGCACCTTTCCGCGCGGGGTAAAGTACTTAGCCGCGTTTTTATGAGAGCCTTTTTCAATTATTATGTCATATTCCCCTTGCAAGGTTTTAACTGTTATATTTTTCACAGGCGCACCTCTTTTCCGTATCTGCCGACAAGCTTTACGTTTGTGCAGACTTCGTTAAGCTTTTCAAATATTTCACGCTGTTTTTCATCGCCGAAGTCGCCCGAGGCTTCAAGAAGGAAATAGTAGTTCCAAATAACCTCTTTTGACGGACGGCTTTTAAGAGCCTTTAAGTTGTAACCCTCTTCACCGAAAACGGCAAGCGCTTTTCCGAGCGAGCCCGCCTCGTCTTTGACGGTAAACATAATTATAAAATTACAGTTTTCCGAGCATTGCGCCGGTGTACGCGAAAAAACAGCGAACCGCGTTGTGTTGAGCGAATCGTTATTAATTTTGCGGCAAAGAAGCTTTAAGCCGTATCTTTCGCCCGCCTCAAGACTGCAAATCACGGCGCAGCTTTTATCTTTGTTTTCAAAAACCGTTTTTGCGGCAAGAGCGGTATTTTCGCACTCAACGGTATTGAGCTTTTGCTTTTCTATAAATTCCGAGCACTGACCGAGCGCCTGCGGATGGCTCATTACATTTTTTATATCCGAAAAAGAAGCGCTGTCAAGGGCGAATAAATGATGCTCAACGGGCAGGTCGTAAACGCCGTTAACATAAAGAGAGCCGAAGTATTCAAGGTCAAGAACCTGTGCAACGTCGCCCTCAAAGCTGTTTTCAAGCGGCAGCACGGCGCAGTCGCATTCGCCTTTTTCAACAGCGCGGTAAGCGGCTTTAAAATCCCCGTAAGAAATCTTTTTTGCCTCGGGGAAAACTCTTTCGGCGGCAATGTATGCAAACGCGCCCTTAACGCCCGAATATGCAACGCGCATACCGTCAAGAAGCCGCCGCTGATATTCCTTTGAAACAGCCATTGTATCTTTTAAAAATGTAACGTAGTATTCGCGTATTGCGTCGTTTTCGATATATTTTTCGTTTTTCTCAATAAGAAGAGCTTCGCGCGTTTTATCTTCAATCGGCAGTCCGTTTTGCTTTTTATAGGCGGCTATTTTTTCAGCCGCCGCCATACGTTTTTCAAAAAGACGCGCCATTTCGCGGTCGGTATTATTAATTTCTTCTCTTGCGGCATCAAGCGCCGAGATGTTGTTTTCCATATTAATCCTCTGTTTCAAAAATAAAAAGCCCGCTTTATATCGCGCAAAATGCACGACACATAGCGGACCCGTTATTGCACTGCTAAAATTCAGGCGCGCAAACGATCCGCAGAAATATAATACATAAATCGATTAAAGAAATATGCAGTGCGAATCATTTGTTTCACCTCTTTAAAAAAACTACTTTTACATTCTACTCTCGGGTAAAATCTTTGTCAAGCATTTTTTCATTTTTCGTGCTTTTCAACAATTTCGGCAAAGCCGTATATAAGCGCCGATATAAATCTTGCTATAAGCACCGAAATAAGCACCGCCGAAATTATAGGTAAAATGAGCACCGAGAAAAGCTCTGCGCCCAAATTTGCGAATATCGCAACCGTGCCGACAACTGCCGCAACGATTGTGATAAAGATGTTAACAGCAAAAATAAGAACAGAAAATCTTTTTAAACTGAGCGAGCAGTTTTTAAAGAATTTAAACCCGTCCTTCTGCGATTTTTCGGCTTCGGGCGCTGCGGGTGCCGCATTGGCATCAGCCTGTAAATTGTTATTATCAAAATCAAAATTGTCTGCCATTTCAATATCCTCCGTTAATTAAAACCAGCCGTCGTCGATATCGCCCGTTGCAAGGTGAACGTCGCCCTCTTTTTGGGGTGCTGTTGTGTTGTTTTTGCCGCCACTTCCCGAAGGAGCGGTTGTGCCTTTGTTGCCGCCGTCTGCTTTCTTGGTTTCGGAAGCCGAAGCTTCGGCTTCACTTTCGCTTTCAGCCTGCGAAGATGAAGACTCAGAAACTTTTCCGCCGATTGTGTTGTTTTTTACGGCTTCGGTAACGTCATCGGGAACGTCGGGCGAATCGGAAGCAATTTTTGAAAGCATTGTAAGCTTGCCGTCTTTAAAGGCATAAGTTACATAATAAAGCTTGCCGTCTTCAATTACAGAAGAAATAAGCTGTTTTTTATCGGTGCTGACTGCAACCGTCGTAAGCTCTGAAAGCTCCTTTGAATAGACAAAAAGCTTTGTCTTTGAATCAAAAAGCCAGAAAATATAGCGGATTGAGTCGCCGTCTTTTCCTATAGCAAGGCAAAGGTCTTTATATCCGTCAAAATCGACGTCAACAAAATAAACGTGTTCTTTTGCAAAGGCTATATCAAGCCCCGAAAGCTTTTCGGCAGGATATTTTTCAGTCTGAAAAACTTTTTTGCCGTTAAAAATCACAACCTCGGACTCTTTTACTTCGGCGCTGAAATCGTATCCGTCCTTATTTTTGCCGCAGGACGTCGCCGCAAAAAGCATTCCCGAAAGAGTTAAAAGCGCAAGGGCGACTGCAATAATTCTTTTCATAAATATTCCTCCGTTAAATTTTTACGCCGAGAGAAGAAAGCCGCATTTTAAGCCCCAAAATGTCGGGTGCTTTATAAACGTAACCGTCCATTCCGAGTTTTTTTGCCGCTTCGATATTTACGGCGTTATCGTCAATAAAAAAACATTCCTCCGGCACAAGCGAAAACTTTTTGAAAAAAGCTTCGTAAATTTCTTTTTCGGGCTTTATGTAACCGTATAAAGCCGAGATAAACAGCCCGTCAAGAAGCGAAAGCGCGGGAATGTCAAAGTACCTGTCAAACACGCGCACCGAAGCGTTTGAAAGAAGATATGTTTTATACCCCGCCTTTTTCAGTGAAGCGATAAATTCATACATATCTTCAAAAGGCGGCATATAGGGGTAAAAATCGGTAACCATATCTTTAACAAGCGCGTGCGTTTCTTTCGGAAGAGTTTTAAGCATAAGCGGAAGCGCTTCGCTGAATTCAAGCGTGCCGCGGTCGAGACTGCGCCAAAGCTCGCTGTCAAAAACGTTCTTTTTTACAATTTCGCGGTACTCTTCGGGAAAATATTCTTCGACGGTTTTTTTGACGTTGAAATCAAGTATTACGCCGCCCATATCAAAAACAATATTTTTTATCAAAACAAGCCCTCCGAAGCCTAAACTGCTTTTTAATTATAACATCTAAAAAAATTTTTTCAATAAATTCTCAAAAAATTTAAAAAACCGCTTTTAAATCTTAAAAATCTTGATATAATATCTTAGAAATATTTATTCCTGGGGTGGTTATTGTGGATATACGAATTTTAAAAACCGCTGATGAAATCGGCATTGAAGCCGCAAAGCTTTTTACCGATGCAGTAAAAGAAAAGCCCGACTGTGTTTTGGGTCTTGCAACGGGTGCAACGCCTGTTCCGACCTATAAAAACATCATTAAAACTTTTGAGGGCGGCGAAGTCTCTTTTGCAGACGTCAAAACATACAATCTTGACGAATACTGCGCTCTTCCGAAGAACGACAAAAACAGCTATTACACTTTTATGCACAAACAGCTTTTTGACTCGCTCGACATTAAAGAAGAAAACGTTCATTTTCTTGACGGCAATGCTTCAGACACAGAAAAAGAGTGCGAGAGATACGACGCCGAAATAATTAACGGCGGCGGCATTGATTTGCAGCTTCTCGGAATCGGCAACAACGCGCACATCGGCTTTAACGAGCCGAGCGGCAAATTTACCGAAGGCTCTTTTAAAGTAAAGCTCACCGAGAGCACCATAAACGCCAACAAAATCTATTTTACGGACAGCGAAATGCCCCGTTACGCGCTCACAATGGGCATAGGAATGATTATGAGAGCTAAAAAAATCGTTCTTATAGCAACCGGCGCAAAAAAGGCCGAAGCCGTTAAAAATATGATTGAAGGCCCTGTTACACCCGAGGTGCCTGCGTCGGTTCTTCAAAATCACAACGACGTTGTAATTTTCCTTGACGAAGCGGCGGCTTCACTTCTTTCAAAATAACTTTTTGAACGCAAAAAACTCCGAGGCAGTAAAGCTTCGGAGTTTTGTTTTTCGGTATCTTCGGCATTAAGCCTTTCATACGACCTTAAATGTATAAAGATATTCTTCGCCGTCGGCGGCGTTCTTTTCGATAACAAGCTGAACAAACTTCCCTGCGGCGACGGCTGAATATGTAAAGTCGCCGCTTTTTTTATCGTATTTCGGCGCGGTCTGCGAAAAATCCGTTTCCTTAATGAAAATATAAAGAATTTTCGGCAAAAACGAGTCGGAATACTCCGAAATTGCACGCGAGAACGAAAGCGCTTGCGAGGTTACGGTGCAATTATCATTTAAAAACAAAATTTCTGTTCCCGAAAGCACCGACGGCTCACGGTCTGTAACGAGAAAAGAAAAACCGCCGTCTTTTTTACAGATATTAAAACTCGTTATGTGCCCGTTATAAACGCATCTGACAGCCCTCTCTTTTGAAAAATCGACCTCAACTGATTTCGGCTTAACGGGCTTATTCAAAGCGCCGCAAGAAGTGCAAAAGGAAAAAGCTAAAACAAGCGGCAACAGAAAAAGAGATTTTTTAATATTATTCACCTGCCGAAATTATCGCTTTAAAGGCAGACGGCAAAGCGTTTGCGCAGTCGCCCGGTAGCATTGAATACGGCGTAAGCTCATCTTTTAAAATTTCGGAAGTAAGTCCGTGAATGTAAGCGCCCACAGCCGCCGCTTCATAAAGACCGCCTATGCCTGACGCCGCAAGACCAGCGATAATGCCCGAAAGCAAATCGCCCGAGCCGCCTTTTGCAAGCCCCGAATTGCCAGTCGTATTCACAAGAAGGCGCTTGCCGTTTTCAAAAACAAGCGTTCTGTGCCCTTTAAGAAGCGTTGTTACATTGTATTCGCGGCAAAACTCTGTTATTACCGTCTCTCTTGCTTTTTCGATAGAGGCAACGTTTTTGTTTATAAGCCGCGACATTTCGCCGGGATGCGGAGTAATGAGTATTTCGCAGTTTCGCTTTTTTAATACGGAAACATCGCCGCAAATGCAGTTAAGAGCGTCCGCGTCAAGAATAAGCGGCGTGCTGTTTTTTGTTATAAGTGCATTAGTCAGCGTTTTTGTTTCGGGAAAAACGCCGACGCCGCAGCCGAACAAAACAACGTCGCTTTTTTTGGCGGCGTCAAGTATCTCAGCCTCGTTTTTCAAATCAAAAGCACCGTTTTCAGAGGTTTCAAGCGGCATAAAAACACACTCTTGCAACGAAGAAAGAATGGGCGTATAAAGCACATCGGGAAAGGCAAGCTTAACAAGCCCCGCACCGCTTCTTAAAGCGCCCTTTGAAGCAAGCACGGCGCACCCGCACATATTTTTGCTTCCGCAAATAATCAGCGCTTTTCCGAAAGAGCCTTTGTTTGAGTCGTCCGACCTTTTCGGCAAAAGGGCTTTTACATCTTCTGTACCGAGTGAAGCCGTGTTTATTAAATCGCTCATTTTTCTCCCCCTTTAAAGCCTATTACCACAGCCGTGGCAACTAAAGAAGTATGCGTTATGCTTACGTCAAACGAAAGTCCCTTTTCATCGGCAAGCTTTTTTGCCGTACCTAAAAGGCGCAGATAAGGCTTTCCCGTGCTTTCGTGAAGAAGCGAAACCTCGTTTAAAGAAAAGCCAGAAAGCCCTGTACCCAAAACCTTTGAAAAAGCCTCTTTGGCGGCAAAGGCGGCGGCAATATGCTCCGACTTAAAGCCGCGCTTTGAAAATTCTTCGCGCTCACTTTCTGA
>DJRI01000021.1:5948-6772 GCA_002440045.1 Ruminococcaceae bacterium UBA6364
CGTTATAAAGCTGTCTTTATTATTTAAACCGTCTATTCTGGAAATTTCAACGCTGTCTATTCCGACAAACATAAAAGCACCCCGTCATACAATAACGCTTGCAAAGTAAATTTAAAATGCCTTGCAACTGTTATTATAATGACGGGGCGCTCATAAATCAATATGAAAGAACAAATCTCACGCAGTCTTTTTTGTTTTAATTGCGGCAGAAGCCTCGCGCTTTGAGTCAATCGGCATAATTTCGGCGCTCTTTTGAACGTCGGCGCGCTTGCCCTGCTTTTCTTTTAAAGTCAAAATGCAGGCCTTAAAAAAGCACTTTATAAATTTAGCGGACTTTCTTTCAAAGCGGATAAATGATTTTTCGTTATATATGCCGACGCAAACGAGAAGAATAACGCAGATTTCTATTAAAGCCTTAAAAAGAGTAAGTGTTGTCATAAATATACCTCCGAACACATTGTGAACATTTGTTTGTTGTGACTTTATTATAGCACAGAATTTTTGTTTGTCAACACAAATGTTCGCACTTTTTTAAAAAACCTGTACCATTAATGGGACTTTGCGCCTGTTTTTTCAAAAAAACTCCATAATTTTTAATTTTCCTCTCTGAATTTGATTTTAAAAGTTTTTTTGTCAAAACTATTTATATTTAGTAAAATATATTGTATAATGAATTGTAACTACGGTTTTCGGGGCACATCCCCGAAAGCTAAAATCCACGGAGGACAAAATGTTTGTAGATAAAGCAAAAATCCGAATAACCGCGGGCAACGGCGGAAACGGCGCGGTAGCCTTTCACCGTGAAAAATACGTTGCGGCAGGCG
>DJRI01000090.1 GCA_002440045.1 Ruminococcaceae bacterium UBA6364
ACGAAGCAGCCCCGAGCGATAAGCCGTTTTAAGGCTTTGTTGCGTATAGCACGCAGTCTTTAGGGGAAAGACGGTCGGGTGATTGCGCGGCGTAACCGAATAAGCGTTTGCGGCTTTTGCTTTTTCGGTTTTGCGGCAAAATAAAACAGCGCACATACCTCTGCGCGAGGTCCGTGCGCCGTAAGCTTTGAAAAATCAGTCGCAAAGGCGGGAGACCATCGCGCAGAGAAGCTGTTCTTCATCGTACATCGGAATCACGCCCTTTCTTTTATTTCTGATATTATAATACATCACCTTGTTGTGTTTGTCAACACATTTTTTGAACATTTTTAAAAATTTTTATTCAAAACATCAACAAGACGCGGCGAGGGCTTTCCCATCAGTCGCATTCGTCCGAATATGCCTCATACGTTTCAAGAGCCTTTCTTTTAACGGCGGCTTTCAGCTCGTTGGGCGATTTGACCTTTACTCTTTTCCCAAACTGCAAAAGCCAAGCCGAAAGACCGTCGCTCACAACGGCGTTTGTTTTTACAACAAAGCTGTCGTCATCATACTTTTGCAAGCGGACGCGTTCGCCGAATTTGTCAAGAATCAATTCAAGCATACCGTTTTCGCAAATAAGCTCAATCGGCTTCGGCTCGCCGCTGTACATATTAAAAAGCTTTGAAGCATAGTCTGCCGAGTCAAAGCGCGTTGTGTAATCGGATACTTCAGAAAAGGGTCGCGCGCTTTCTTCGGTCACGGCAATGCTTTTAATGCGGTCTATTCTTAAATTCATAAGATTGTCGTATTTTTCGTTGTTGCACACAAGGTAATAGTGGTCGTCTGACCAGATGAGCGCATACGGGCTCACTTTAAACGCTTTTTCATCGCTTTTTTGCTTAAATTCGTCGGTGATAACGCGCCTTGAATATGTAAATGACACTTTAAGCTCTGCGTTGATGGCGTCGTCGAGCGCCGAAATTGTGTAATAAAGCTCTTCGTTTTTGCACTTCGGGCGGTTATCGACATATACCTGTCTGTGAAGCGTTGCCGCCTGATATTTGCTTGCAAAGCTTTCAATTTTTTCAACAAGAATTTTTGTTTTCTTTTGCGAAATGAAGTTTGCCGCCTGAACCGCGTCAAGAAGAAGTCTTAATTCGGCAAGCTCGAATTTGCGCGCGCCGATAAAATAACCGCGCTTGTTGTTTTCCGTCCCGAGAATAATGTCAAGGCCGTATTCTTTAAGCACTTCAATGTCTTTATATACGGACTTGCGCTCTGCCTCTATCCCTGCGGCGCACAGTGCGTCGCAAAGCTCGTTTGCCGAAAGCGGGTGTGCTTCGTCTGTTTTTTCAGACAGAATATCGGAAAGATACAAAAGCTTCAGCTTTGTGTTTTTTTGTTGAGCCATAATTCCTCCTCAAGAAACGCTTTTTTTAATAATACAACATTTTACGCGTTTTGTAAATACGCCGTTGCACGGAATACCGTGGGCGCGCTTTTCATATATTAAAATGATAAAAGGAGGTATCGGCTGTGACAAGAGGAATAGATGTTTCGCGTTGGCAAGGTGATTATGACTTTGAAGCCGCGCTTAACGAGGGCTGGGAGTTTGCCGTTTTAAAGGGCGGCGGAGGCGATGACGGACTTTATGTTGACGGGCGTTTTGAAGAAAATTACAATAAAACGAAAAAGCTGAAAATCCCGGTCGGCTGCTATTTTTTCGGGTATGCAAAAAACGGGGATGAAGCAAAAAAAGAAGCCGAGTATTTTTATGAAAACTGCCTTAAAGGCAAAAAATTCGAGCTGCCCGTGTTTATAGACGTTGAAGGCGATATGTTGAAAGCCCCGAAAGAGGAGCTTACAAAAACCGTGAAAACTTGGTGTGAAACGCTTGAAAAGAAAGGTTTTTTTGTCGGCATCTATGCGTCGCTCTCGGTATTCGACAACAGCCTTGACGATAAAGAGCTTTTAAAGTTTACGCATTGGGTTGCAAGGTGGGCGCACGACTGCGGCTATAAAAACAAAGACGCGCTTTGTATGTGGCAGTTCGGCGGAAACACAAATCTTTTAAGAAGCAACAAGGTTGCGGGCGTTGTGTGCGACCAGAACTATATGTTTATTGACTTTGAGAGCACAATAAAACGTCTCGGTCTTAACGGGTTTGAAAAGACGGACGGCGAAAAAGCCGATATTGACAAAATTGCGCGCGAGGTTATAAGAGGCGAGTGGGGCAACGGCGAAGAAAGAAAAGAACGCCTTAAAAAGGCGGGCTATTCGTATGAAGAGGTGCAAAACAGAGTAAACGAGCTGTTATCGGAAGATAAAAAGAGCATTGATGAAATCGCAAACGAAGTCATAAGGGGTGAATGGGGTAACGGTGAGGAAAGAAAAAAGCGGCTTAGGGACGCGGGATATGATTATGACGCAGTGCAAAAAAGAGTCAATGAAAAAATAGGGTAAAATGCCGAGAGCAGTAATTGCTTTTTTTATTTTGCCGTGGTAAAATTTAATAGGAAATGATGTTAAAAAGAGGCGTTTTTTATGGCTGATTGGAGTGCGGCGCAGTACAGCAAATTTAAATATGAGCGGACTGTTCCCGCTATAGACCTTGTTAATTCCATAGAGTGCCGCAACGTGAAGTCGGTGCTTGATGTTGGGTGCGGCATAGGAAACAGCACTTCGGTTCTTGCAAAAAAATTCCCGGAGGCAAAAATAATCGGAATAGACAATTCCGACGATATGATTGCCGCCGCAAGGAAAGCGAACCCGGATATTGAGTTTATAAAGCTTGACGCCGAAAAAGAAATTGCCGAAATAAAGGAACGCTATGACGTTGTGTTTTCAAACGCATGTATTCAGTGGATTCCGAATCACCGCAAGCTGTTAAAGGATATGTTCTCGCTTTTGAACGTGGGCGGCGTGCTTGCCGTGCAAATACCGCTGCAGTCAAAGCACCCCGTTCACGGCATAATGAAGTCGCTGGCGCGGTCCGAAAAGTGGTGCGATAAGATTCACCCGGAAAGAGTGCATAACAACCTTTCGGAAGAAGAATATTATGACGTTTTGGCGGAGCTTACAGAAAATTTCAGAATATGGGAAACCGTTTATTTTCATTCGATGCCGTCATATGAAAGCATTGCGGAGTGGTATAAGGGCACGGGGTTAAGACCGTATCTTGAGCAGTTGACCGAAAAAGACAAAGAGGAATTTTTGAACGAATTTTTGCAAGGCGTTAAGAAAACTTACCCTGTGCAGAAAAACGGGGAAATAATATTCAGGTTTCCGAGGCTGTTTTTTATCGCGCGGAATTAAAGAAAAAACGCCGCAGAAAACGCTGTATAATCTTAAATTATTTACACAAGAAAACCCTGTGGACGGACATTTTTCCGATTCACAGGGTTTGTTGCATAAAAGAAACACGCGGACGGATTTTTGTCAGAGCGTGGGTTGTATTATGAAAAATTTTGATTTTATATATGTTTTTCCACGCAAAAACTTCACATTTTCTGCGCCGATTTTCCAATATTCCCCGTAGGAGCGGCAATCTGCCGCCAGCCAA
>DJRI01000026.1 GCA_002440045.1 Ruminococcaceae bacterium UBA6364
GTTTGAGCTTAACATAAGAAACCGCGCCCTTTTTAAAAACGGCGAGCAGATAGAGCTTACACAGGTTGAGTTTCAGATTATTGAGTTCTTTTTTGTCAACGCGGGAAAGGCTTTAAGCCGCAACGACATCTTAAAACACGTGTGGGGCGAGTCTTATTTCGGCGACGAAAAGGTTGTTGACGTCAATATAAGGCGGCTTCGCATGAAGATTGAAGACGAGCCTTCACTCCCGAAACACCTTGTTACGGTTTGGGGAATGGGCTATAAGTGGAACTGACGGCATAAAAAATTTTTGAAAGGACAAGGCTTATGCGTATTAAGGGTATTACGCTCAGATGGGCGAAAAATACACTGCTTGTTACCGCGGTAATACTGCTTATTATGTGCGTCATAAGCGTTGCGTCCGTCGTCGGGTATTACAGAAACTATGTCACAACACTGCTTTCCGGCTACGCAAACGAGAATGTAACAAACTTTTTTGCGCCGTATCTTGACTCAAACGACGATACGTTTGAACAAAAGGCAATCGAATTTATTGAGGATTTTAATGCCAAAAGCAAAATAGAGGTTCAGGTTATAAGCAAAAGCGGCAAAATATGGTCTTCATCGGGCTTTACGGTAGACAGCAAAAACGTCAAAACCGAAGATGTCAATGAAGCGTTTGAGGGCAAAACGGGTGTTTCAAAATGGAGCGGCTTTAACGAGAACGGCGAGCACATAATGAGCGTCGCAATGGTTTTTCCCACTAAGACCGACACTTTCAGGGGCGGCGTGCGCTTTATCACTTCGCTTAAAGCTATTGATTCACAGGTTGTCAGCTTCATTTTTCTTATTCTTTTGGTGTTTCTTATTGCAATGGCGCTTGTAACGCTTTCGGGTATGTTTTTTGTTCAAACAATTGTTGCACCCGTAAGGCAAATTAATAACACCGCGCGTGAATTTGCCGACGGCAATTATGACGCAAGGGTAGAGGATATAGGCAATGACGACGAAATCACAGAGCTTGCCGACTCCGTAAACCAAATGCTTTCGCAGGTTGCCGCCACCGATAAAATGAAAAACGACTTTATTTCAACCGTCTCGCACGAATTAAGAACGCCGCTTACGGCAATTAAGGGCTGGGGCGAAATGCTTAAAGAGCTTGACGGCGAAGATAGGGAGCTTTCGCGGCGCGGGACGGAGGTAATAATTAACGAGTCCGACAGACTTTCAAGACTCGTTGAAGAGCTTCTTGACTTTTCGCGAATGCAAAACGGCAATTTTTCTTTGCGGCTTGAAAAGATAGATGTTCTTGCCGAGCTTGACGAAGCGATTTTTGTTTTTAAAGAGCGTTCAAAGCGCGACGGAATAGAGCTTTCTTATTCCGTTCCCGATATACCCGCTCCGATGACTGCCGACCCCAACCGAATTAAACAGGTCTTTGTCAATATTCTTGACAATGCGTTCAAGTATACCGAGCGCGGCGGCAGGGTATATGTTGAAGCGTTTTGCTCCGACGGCACTTTAAGAATTAATTTTATTGATAACGGCTGCGGAATATCAAAAGAAGATTTGCCGAATGTAAAGAAAAAGTTTTACAAAGCAAATATTCAGGTTCGCGGCTCGGGAATAGGTCTTGCGGTTGTAGATGAAATAATTAAACTGCACAACGGCGTGTTCGAGATTGAAAGCGAAGAGGGCGTCGGCACAAAGGTTACGGTTATTTTGCCCGTTGAAAAGGTGGCAATCGAAGAGCCTCAGCCTATAGCAAATGTTACAGAAGAAACGGCGGTAATTAAAGATGAGCAATGAAACTAAAAATACAAACTATCACAAAACTTCGGTCGGCGGTCAGGCGCTTATCGAGGGTATTATGATGCAAGGCCCCCGCGGCGCGGCAATGGCTGTGCGCTTGCCTGACAAATCAATTGACGTCGAGCACCTTGAATGGAAGCGCTGCAAGGATAAATTCAAGCCTGCAGGGTGGCCCCTTATAAGAGGAATTTTCAATTTTGTCGAAACAATGATTTTCGGCTATAAGTGTATGACAAAATCAGCCGAAAAAGCAGGGCTTGACGACGGCGCAGAAGACCCCGAAAATATGTCAAAGTTAGACAAATGGATAACCGAGCATTTCGGCCCAAAAATGATGGCTGTCGTTTCCGCTGTTGCTCTTGTGCTGGGCTTTGCCGTCGCATTTCTTTTATTCTTTTATTTGCCGACGTTTCTTGTTGACAAATTTGACGAATACGTCTGCCGCAATGCTCTTGCAAACATTCACCCGCTGTTTGAGGGCATAATGAGAATGCTTATATTCATTCTCTATATGGTTGCCGTGTCAAAAGTGCCCGACATCAAACGCGTTTTTATGTATCACGGTGCAGAGCACAAAACGATTTTTTGCTATGAACACGGGCTTGAGCTTACCGTTGACAATGTTCGTATGCAAAAAAGATTTCACCCGCGCTGCGGCACAAGCTTTATTTTTGTAATTCTTATTTTAAGCATTCTCGTGTCGTCGCTCGTTGTCGTAATCTTTCCCGGAATTGACGATGTAAGAGCCGTTTGGATGGCTATAAAGCTTCTTATAGTGCCCGTTATCGTCAGCATAAGCTATGAATTTATAAAATATGCAGGCAAGCACGATAATCTTTTTGTCAAAATTCTTTCAGCCCCCGGGCTTTTGATGCAAAGAATAACCACAAAAGAACCTACAGACGATATTATAGAAGTCGGCATAGCTTCGCTTAAAGCGGTTATTACGGACAATCCGGAGGATGACACGCTTTGAGCAACCTTTATACCGTTTACAGAAATGCAATTAAAGCCCTCGACTGCGCGGGGTGCGACTCGCCCGAAACGGACGCGCGCATTCTCGTTGAACACTGCTTTTCAATGAACAGAACACAGCTTCTTCTTAATATGCAGTCTAAGGCCGATGAAACTAAGCTTTCTTATTTTAACGATTGCGTGTCAAGGCGATGCTCCTTTGAGCCGCTTCAATATATAATAGGCGAGTGGGATTTTTATAAATACACCTTCAAGGTCAAAGAGGGCGTTCTCATTCCGAGACCCGAAACGGAGCTTCTTGTTGAATACGCCGTCAACAATATGCGAAAGACTTATAAGGGCGTTATTTTTGATTTGTGCACCGGCAGCGGCTGTGTGGGCATTTCGGTTGCAAAACAGTTTCCGATGTGCTCGGTCTTTTGTGTTGATATTTCGGACACTGCCGTTTCTCTCGCAAAGGAAAATGCCGCAACCTTAGACACGCCTAACGTCACCGTAATAAAAGGCGATATTTTTGACGGAATAGAAAGTTTGAAGCTTCCTCAACCCGATATGATTCTTTCAAATCCGCCGTATATTGCAACAGAGGAGCTTGCCGCTCTTCAAAAAGAAGTTCTGTTTGAACCGTCCCTTGCGCTTGACGGCGGCATTGACGGACTTAAATTTTATCGCGCTCTTTCGGAGAAATGGTTTCCCTACCTCACTAAAGGCGGAACTGCCGCTATGGAATGCGGCGAGGGGCAGGCTAAAAACATTCTTTCAATGTTTCTTAATAAGGCTGACGGCGCAAGGCTTATTAAAGACGGCGCAGGAACCGACCGCGTAGTCGTGGTGCGCCGATAGGCAAAATTTTTGTTGACCTTTTATATGTTTTATTGTAGAATATTCGGGAACGGAGGGTAATAATGTTAAGGCTTCTTTTTTCAGGCGATTTCAACGCTGTCAGTATAGCGGCTTATTTAATGTCGCTTTGTTATATCATATTCTGTGCAACACCTTTGCACGAGTACGCCCACGCGCGCGTTGCAGTCGCACTCGGCGACGATACGCCGCTTCTTCGCAACAGGGTAACTTTAAACCCGATGGCGCACATCAGTCCTACCGGTGCTTTGATGATGCTTTTATGGGGCGTCGGCTATGCAAAGCCCGTTGAAGTCAGAATGCGAAACTTCAAAAATCCCAAAAGAGATATGGCTCTTGTGGCGCTTGCGGGCCCTGCGTGCAACCTTCTTCAGGCAGTGGTGTGTCTCATTATTTATAATGCACTGTTCTTAATCCCTGCGGCAAACAATGTTTATCTCAATGCGGGCCGACTGTTTTTCTTATATGCGGCATCAATTAATGTTAACCTTGCGGTTTTCAATTTTATTCCCGTGCCGCCGCTTGACGGTTCAAGGCTTTTAACCGCGCTTTTACCTTCAAAATATTACTATAAGCTTATGCAGTATGAGCGTTATATCAATATAGCTCTTATGGTACTTGTGTTTNNTTACGGGTATTTTATCTGTCCCGCTTTCGCTTGCTTCAACGTTTATACTTTCGCTCTTAAACAAATTGGTTTCACTGCCTTTTGCTTTATTCTGATTAATAATATGGAACAACCCCTTTACAAATTAGATGTATTTGAAGGCCCTATGGACTTGCTTTTGCATCTTATAACAAAACATAAACTTGATATTTACGATATTCCGATTATAGAGCTTGTCGACCAATACACGGCTTATGTCAGAAATATACAGGACTCCGATATGGAGGTTGCAAGCGAGTTCCTTGAAATGGCGGCTCGCCTTGTTTACATAAAAACCGTGTCGCTTCTTCCCGTATACGAGGAGGCAGAGGAGCTTAAAAAAGAGCTTACCGGCGAGCTTCTCGAGTACCGCGACTGCAAAATTCTTGCAAAAAAGCTTTCGGAGCAGACCGACGGCTTTGACCTTTTGACGCGTGCGCCCGAAAATATCGACCCCGATATGACCTACAGGCGGCTTCACGAAACGTCGGAGCTGATTTCGGCATATATTGCCGCCGCGGGCAAAAAGCTCAGAAGGCTTCCGCCGCCGCTCGATTCGTTTAAAAACATTGTTACTAAAAAAATCGTTTCGGTCGCTTCAAAAATCGAAAGTATAAAAGCGTGCCTTCATTCTGTAACAAAACGCCGTCTTTCCGATATTTTTAAAAGTGCCGAGTCTCGCTCGGACCTTGTTGCGGCGTTTCTTGCGGTGCTTGAGCTTGCAAAAAGCAAAGAGGTATATATAAGCGGCGACGGCGATAACACAGAGATTGAATTGTTGGAAGGAAATGAAACCATTTGACGGATGAAAAACTGACTGCGGCGGTAGAGGCTGTCCTGTTTGCGGCGGCTGAACCGCTTGAATATAAAAGACTTTGTACCGTTTTCGGCGTTGACGATGAAAAAATTCTCGAAACATTAGAGAAAATCGAAAAAAAGTTAAACGCTCCCGACAGCGGAATTTGTCTTTTACAGCTTGACAATAAATATCAGCTTTGCAGCCGCAAAGAATATATTGAGCAAATTCGCGCCGTTCTTGATTTAAAGCGCAATGCGCCGCTTTCGCAGGCTGCCTTTGAGGTTCTTGCGATTATAGCGTACAACCAACCGATTACAAAGCCTTATATAGAGCAGGTGCGCGGCGTTGATTGCTCGGGCGTTGTCACAACGCTTTGCCAGCGCGGACTTGTTGAAGAAAAGGGGCGGCTTGACGTTCCCGGGCGTCCCGTACTTTACGGCACTACACCCGATTTTTTACGCTGCTTCTCAATTTCGGAGCTTTCGGAATTACCGAAGCTTCCGACTGCCGAAAAAGAAATACTTATGTCCGACGTCGATTCTGGTCAGCTTTCAATGTTTGACAGCGAAGCGGCTGACGACAAAAATGAAAAAGCCGAATAAATTTATAAAGGATTGATTTAATGACGGCGCTTTATATAATCGGCGGAATTATTCTCTTTTTTATAATTGTTTTTTCGATTTATCTTTCCGTTACCTTAGACTACGGCGAAAAAACGCTCGTTACGGTGAATTGGCTGTTTTTGAAAATTCCCGTTTATGATTCGACAAAACCGAAAAAAGAGAAAAAGCCGAAAAAAGAAAAGAA
>DJRI01000156.1 GCA_002440045.1 Ruminococcaceae bacterium UBA6364
TTCATCTGTTTCTCCATGGCATCCTGGATCGCTGCCGGAGGAATGATGTTCTTAAGCTCAACACGGTTGACTTTGATTCCCCATGGATCTGTGGCTTCATCAAGGGAAGCTCTCATTCTGGTATTGATCACCTCGCGGGATGTCAGTGTCTCATCCAGCTCCATGTCACCAATAATGTTACGAAGTGTTGTTGCGGAAAGATTCTCGATGGCCATGATCGGGTTCTCAACACCGTATGCATAAAGCTTCGGATCTGTGATCTGGAAAAATACTACCGTGTCGATCTGCATGGTTACGTTATCTTTTGTGATAACGGGCTGCGGGGGAAAGTCAACAACCTGTTCTTTTAAAGAAACAACCTTTGCAACGCGCTCTATAAACGGAATTTTAACGTGAAGTCCCGTGTCCCACGTTGTGGAATAAGCGCCGAGGCGCTCTATTACATATGCTTTTGACTGCGGAACGATTTTGATGTTCGCAACGACAAGAAGCAAAATAATGACTATCGGAACAAAAATAAGTACCAATGCCATGGGGTTAACTGCAAGTGTTAAAAGTGTCATAATGCCGTTCTCCTTTGTAATTTATTTGAATTGCATTTTTTATAATTTCGGTCTGACAATAAGCTTTACGCCCTCAATTCTTTCGACAATAACGGGCGTGTTTTTTTCTATCACAAGCGAGTCGTCAAAAGAGCGCGCCGTCCACAGCGAGCCTTTTACCTTGACAAGGCCTGTTGCCGAAAGATTGTCGATTTTTTCAAGCGAAAGCCCCTCTTCGCCTATGTACATATCGGCGTTTGTGGGGAGCTTTTTTGCCGAAGTAAGGCGCCTCACAAGAGGGCGCGTTACAAGAAGAGCGATTGCCGAAACAGCAATGAATATTAAAAGCTGAATTGCAATGCTTTCTGTAATAAAAGACGCGATAAACGAGCAAAATGCGCCCACGGCAAACCAAACGGTAACGAGCTGAGCCGTTGCCGCTTCAATGATTATGAAAGCCGCGAATAAGCCGAGCCAGATAAAAGTTGCCATAAATTACCACCTCTCAAATTAATTATATACGATTTTTCGCGATTTTCAATAGATATTTAATTAAAAATGTCGCTAAAAAATGTTGCTTAAAGAGGGTTCCGATGAACGTTTTATATGCTGTGTGTCGTCGCGGCAGTCGCGGCATGCTTCGAGCAGGCTTTCTGTGTCGCCGTTTTCCGTAAAATACATAAGCTTCCCCAAATCCTTTTCAAGCTCGCTTGTAACCGAATGATTTGAAAAAATGTGAAAAAAAGTTTTTTTCTTTTCCCAAAGACTGTTCAAAAGAACACTTTGGCGGTTCAAATCCTCTTTTGTGCCGCTTTCGGCGGCGTTTTTCAGCGCGTCGAGTCTTTCTGTCAATTCGTCGCAGCTTTTGTCGATTATTTTGAGTGAAGTAATCCCCATAACAAGCGCAAGAACAATAAGAAGCGCTCCTATAACCGCTTTTTTCATATGCCGCCGGCCTCCTTTTTGATTATTTCCGTTTTTCCGTTTTTGTCAACCGTCATTAAAAGCACTTCGTTTTGCGAAAGCTTGGCTTTTTTCAGTGCCGAATCAAGCTTTTTTCTTGAAAATCCGCAGCTTGACAGATGTTTGCCTATAATTCTGCCGTCGACTATAACAGGACACAAAAACCCGCTGTCTTTTACGGTGATATTCATATCCTGCACCGTAACGCCGCGCTTTTCGGGCTTTAAAAGAAGCGATACCGCGCCGTTTGTTTCCATTACGGCATATTCGACGTCCGAAATATCGAAAACGTCCTTTTGCCTTAATGCCGAAAGCAGGTCGTCAACCGTAAGGCGCAGTGCCTTCAGCTTTTTTTGGTCTATTACGCCGTCTTTTATTATAATAAAAGGGTTTCCGTCGTTTATTTTGCGAAAACGCACGCTTTTTATGCCTATTACCGATGAAAGTATTTCAAAGCCCACAAGCAGCATAAGCGGAACGATGCTGTTTATAAGGGGAATGTCGTTGTCCTGTATGGGAATTGCGGCTATTTCCGAAAGCAGAATAGTTACCACAAGCTCCGTCGGCTGTAATTCGCCTATTTGCCGT
The DNA here is from genome assembly GCA_002440045.1 of Ruminococcaceae bacterium UBA6364. Classification (GTDB taxonomy): domain Bacteria; phylum Bacillota; class Clostridia; order Oscillospirales; family Acutalibacteraceae; genus DTU089. Next base: position 2,094 of record DJRI01000156.1, read on the forward strand.
TTTCCCATAAGTCTTACGGAAAAGACGGCGGCAAGATATAAAATAAGAGTTCTTATGATTGTTGTAAGCATAAAATCACCGTAACTATTTTTCTCATAAAAATTTTGTATATTCATTTAAAATTTGGAAAACTAAAAGCGGTGATTGTTTATGAAAAAAGAAAAGGGACCTTATATAGATGTCGGCGAAATTTCGGAAGAGCGTTTCGGCGGCGTAAGGGCTAATGCAAAAGAAAACGGCGAAATAATAAAAAAGGTGTTTCTTGATGTGTTTGATATTCTTGTAAGAGAAAGCAAGGTTTCGGGAAAGACCGTGGTGTTTGCAAACTGCGACGGCTTAACAAGCTCGCGCAATATAACGGAGGCCGTAATAAAACCCGTACTTAATTTCAATAAGCCGCTTCCCGATAATAACTGTGCCGATTTTCTTATTGAAAACGTGCTTCTTACAACCGAGGTTAAAAAAGAAAAAAGCCTTGACAGCGCCATTTTGGATATTTTAAGGGGCAACATAATCGTATTTATCGACGGCGAGACCGAGTGTGTAACGGTCGGAGTTCAGTCGCTTCCCGAGCGTTCTCTTGAAGAACCCGAAACCGAGGTGCAGGAGCGCGGCTCGCGCGAGGGGTTTGTCGAAAATGTAAAAACAAACCTGACCCTTGTAAGAAAAAGGCTTTGTACGGTGAATTTTAAAGTGAAAATGCTTGAAATCGGCAAAACAGGCAAAACAAGGGTAGCCGTGTGCTATATGGAGGACAAGGTTAAAAAGGAAACGCTAAGAGAGGTTATGCGCCGCCTTTCAAATACCGAATACGATATGATTTACGACGCCACATATTTGAGGCGGACGCTTGACACCAAAAGAAAAAGTATGTTTTCGATGGTGGGTGCTACAGAGCGCCCCGACACGTTCAGCGCAAAGCTTAACGAGGGCAAGGTGGGGCTTCTTGTGGACGGCACGCCGTTCGCGCTTGTTGTGCCGATACTTTTTATCGAAAATTTTCAGGAGCTTGACGATTATTTCAACCGCCCTTATTTTGCAACCTTTATAAGAATAATAAGAATTACCGCGTTTCTCATAAGCGTTTTTTTGCCCGGTATTTTTGTTTCGATATGTCTTTTTCATCAGGAGCTTTTGCCGAACGATATTCTTTACAGCATTGTGCTTATGGAAAGCAACACGCTTTTTGACCTTACAACCGAGGCTTTGATAATACATTTAATATATGAGTTTGTGCGCGAAGCGGGAATAAGAATGCCAAAAGCCGTCGGCCACGCCGTGAGCATTGTCGGCGCGCTTGTAATCGGCGACGCGGCAGTGTCTGCGGGACTTATAGGCGCGCCGATGCTTATTGTTGTGGCGCTCTCTGCGATTACCTCGCTTGTTGTGTCCACGCTTTATCAGCCGACCGCGGTTTTAAGAATAGGGTTTATAGTCGTCGGCGGGCTTACGGGGCTTTACGGGCTTATGCTCGGTGCGGCGTTTTTAATTATGAGCCTTGCTTCCATGAACGACTACGGCATAAGCTTTCTTTCGCCGCTTACGCCCTATGACCGCTCGCTGTGGCGCGACACATTTTCGAGGGCAGGCGTGACATCGCTTGAAAAAAGAATTTTCAACATCAACAAATTGAACTGAGTGGGTGGGTTATGGAAAAAACAGAAATAAGCACCGCAGGCTTTTTTTCGGCAATATATCTTTCGATACTTGTCGGCGTTTTTATGTATATGTCAAACACCGAAGCCGACGTCGGCTCTTCCGACACGGTTATAAGACCGCTTATTTATGCGCTTTTTAATATTGTGCTTATGATACCGGCATTTTTATATATAAAGTATATCGGAGGCGAAAGCGCATTCGGCTTTTTAAACGGCAACGCAAGGGTTGTTTCGGTCGTTTTTTCGGTGCTTTACTGTATATCGTTTCTTATGGGGCTAATAGGCACGGCTTCGCGCTTTGATTTGTTTGCAAGCTCCGTTATGTTTTATCAGACGGATATGTCGTTTTTTACCGTGATAATCCTCGGCGTGTGCGCGGTAATATCGTTTCTCGGCATCGGGGCTGTAACGCGCGGCGGCGTTGTTTTTACCGTTCTTGTTGTGTTGGGAACGGTCGCGGCTGTGTGCACTACTCTTATAAACGAATTTGATTTTTTGAATTTTACGCCGCTTTTTAACGAGAGCGTGCCGCAGTTTTTCTCGGACAGATTCGGCTTTTCGTTTTTTTGCAACGAGCTTTCGGCGCTTTTTGTGTTCTTGCCGAAAATACGCGGAAATATTAAAAAGGGCTATTTTACTTGGCTCGGGCTTACGGCTCTTACAATGTCCGTTTTGGGCTTTTGCGTTGTAGGGGAGCTGGGCACGTTTGCAGATACTCAGCTTTTTCCCGTTTATGCTGTTTCAACCGTGGGCGGCGTGGGTGTTTTTGACAGATTTGACGCAATCGAAACCGCCGTTTGGATGCTGTGCGTTATTTTAAAGCTTTCTTTACAGCTTACGGTATTTAAAGAATGCTTCAATAACATTTTTAATTCGCGCTTTAAATATTTGCCCGCAATTTTCGCCGCGGCGTTTGCGGGCGGCATTACCATCTGGGTTTCGCACGATATAAAAAGATACCGCTTTTTGTCGCTCGACGCTTTTTTTGCCGTGCCGTTTTTAATTACTGCGGTTTTGCTTCCGACGGTTTGTCTTATTATATACGCAGCAAAAAGAAAGAGGGGAAAGAAGCTTGAAAAGGCTGTTTAAAATTTTTTCGCTTATAATCGCTCTTGCGCCGTGCGCGCTTCTTCTTTGCGGATGTGAAAGAGCGAGCATAGAGCTTTCTGAAATGATGATAATACAGGGCTTGGGTATTGATGTTGACGGCGATAAAATAATCGCCACCGTCGAAATGCTCAACAATCTTCAAAGCAGCGCCGTCGGCGGCGATGACACGGGCGAGCGCAGAACAAGAGTTTTTACGTCGTCGGGCGAAAGCATATCCGAGGCTGTCAACAATATTACGCTTAAATGCGGCAACGCACCGCTTTACGCCCACACAAGGGTTGTGGTTTTGGGAAAAAGCGCCGCAAAAAAAGATATTTCGGATATTCTTGATTTTTTTGAGCGCGACTATAACACAAAGCCGTCAATGCTTATATGCATTGCAAAGGATTGCACGGCAGAAGAAGTTATCGGTGCAAATGTGACCGACAACGGCGTTAAAAGCGAGGTTCTTGAAGGCATATTAAAAACGGGCAATAAGCTTTCGCTTGTGCCTAAAATCAGGGTCGTTGACGCTGTAACGGTTATGGAGGAGGAAACAAGCAGTCTTAAACTGCCCGCAATATCCGTTATAAAAAATAAGGATAACGACGAATTCAAACTTTCGGGGTGCGCCGTGTTTAATAAGGACAACGACTTTGTTTCTTATGTTGACGAAAAAGATTCTTCTTCAATGCTCTATCTTGACGGCAGGGTCGAAAAAGGCAGCCTTGACGTTACCCTTGAAAACGGAAGGCGCGTTTCGATGCTTATAGTAAGCTCGCATTCAAAATATAATATCGAAATTAAAGACGGTTTGCCCGTGTTTAACCTTAAAATAAAGCTTTATGCCGATTTGAACGAGTTCGGCGGAGGTGATTTCGGCGCGGTCGATGTAAAATCGCTTAAAGAAATATCAAAAAGCGCCGAAAAATCGCTTGAAGAGCAGGTTAAAAGCTGCACGGCGCTTTTAAAGGACGAGCTTGGGTGCGACGCCGCGCGCCTCGGAAAGCGCCTGAGCTTAAAAAGCGGCAGATATTACAGCGAGGTTAAGGACAATTGGGATGAGGTCTATAAAAAATCGACGGTGAACGTCACTGCCGAAGTAATAATAAGAAGAACAGGCGACGAGGGTTTTTACAGCGCGAAAATAATGTATTGAACAAAAGCGCTCTTTGTGATAAAATCCGATTGAAGACAAAACAAAGGGTGAGTTATTTGTATTCTCTCGGAATTGACATCGGCGGCACAAAGTGCGCCGCAGTCCTCGGGCGCGGCGAATTGGGCGACACGACAGACGGATTTATCATTGACAGGTCGGCTTTTAAAACCGACGTAAAACGCGGGTATAAAGCGGTTATTGACGAGCTGTTTTCGACTGCCGAAAATCTGCTTTTAAAAAACGGAGTCAAAAAAACCGAGCTTATAGGAATCGGCATTTCGTGCGGCGGCCCGCTTGACAGCAAAAAAGGGACGATAAACTGTCCGCCGAATCTTCCCGATTGGGACAATGTGCCGATAACCGCCCTTTTTGAAGAGCGGTTCGGCGTTAAAGCGGTGCTTCATAACGACGCAAACGCCTGTGCTGTTGCCGAGTGGCGTTTCGGCGCGGGTAAAAATACCGAAAATATGGTGTTTTTGACCTTCGGCACGGGTA
>DJRI01000047.1:0-9360 GCA_002440045.1 Ruminococcaceae bacterium UBA6364
AGAGCTCAAGAAAGAAAAGAAGCTCGCCAAAAAAGCTGCCGCCGCTGCTTGCCCGGTCAGCAAGGCTCAAAAGTTCTTCTCCTTCCTCTTTGCTCTTGTCGGTCTGATTCTTTATTCAAAGGCCAAAAAAGCCAATGAAACCGAAAAGGCTGTCATCATCCTTAACACCATGATGACCGGTCTTTGCGTCAAGATGGGCATCGCGATCATCATCATGATCAAAAAGTTCATGCTCAGCTGACAAAGCGGCAGTATAAAATTGCTCGTTTTGCCGAAAATATTTTAAAAACGAGAGGATCTTTACTATGAAAGAAATTACAAAAGATATGCTTATCGGCGACATCCTTGACGCCGACAGAGGAACCGCAATGTTTTTCTTTGAAATGGGCATGCACTGCCTCGGCTGCCCCTCAGCAAGAGGCGAATCCGTTGAGGAAGCCTGCGCCGTTCACGGCGTTGACGCTGACGAGCTCGTTTCAAGAATCAACAGCTACCTCGCTTCCGAGCACTGATTGAAAGCGTAGCTGACATCAAAATTTCAGGACTGCCGCAGTGCGGCTGACCGAAAAGCAAAACCGAAACAAAAAGCTATAATTCACAATTGCTTCAAACGAAGGTGTGAATTATAGCTTTTCTTATTTTTTACTCTTTTAAGCGTCATCCTCAAGCGCGGTGAGCTTTTCTGCGAATACTTCCATATCTTCGGGAAGCGGTGCTTTGCAGACGATTCTTTCGCCTGTTACAGGCTGAATGAATTCCGCCTCCCCGCAGTGCAGAGCCTGGTGCGTAATGTTCTCGCGTTCTTCGCCGTACATTCTGTCGCCGAGAAGCGGTGCGCCGAGGAACGCAAAGTGAACGCGGATTTGATGCGTTCGCCCTGTTTCAAGGCGGATTTTGAGCAGTGTCAGTTTTCCGTCCGTTGCCAGCGCTTTCCAGTGCGTAACGGCGCGGTCGCCGCGGTCGTCTGCGGTGCGCAGCGTTTTCATCGGGTCGGGTCGGTAGATGGGTTTGTCAATGGTTCCGGTTCCCTCAAAGCGGCCTGTTGCAATCGCATAGTAGGTCTTTTCAATTTTTCCGGAAAGTCTTGCCGCCGCGTGGCTGTTGAGCGCGCAGACAACAAGGCCGGATGTGCCCTTGTCAAGTCTGCCTAAGGCGCGGAAGGAACAGCTCATGCCCTTTTTTGAAAGGTAGCCGCAAACGCAGTTCGCGAGGGTGTCGCCCTGATGGTTGTGGGATTCGTGAATAGGCATATCGGCAGGCTTGTTCACAACAAGAACGTCGCTGTCCTCATATATCACCTGCGGCATTATTTCCCCCGGCTCGGCGGTTTTTGCGTCGTCGGGGATGTTGAGCGCAACAATGTCGCCCTTTTTGAGCAGGTCGGGCGTTTTTGCATGGACGCCGTTGACGGTCAGGCCGTTTTCGGTGCGCTTGAGCGAGCGGATGAGCTTTGTTGAAAGGTGAACGTAGCCCTTGAGGAAGGAATAAAGCTTTTTTCCTTCAAAGCCTTCGTCAACCGTATATTCGAGCGTTCTCATCAGCGGTCCTTGACTGCGTATTCGTCAAGCATCCTGTGCTTTTCATCCCAAAGACGCTGAGAAAGGTCAACATAATAGTTATGAGGATTTTCAAACCTTGTAACCTCATCCCAAAGCGTATCAACCTGACCGAGACAATAGCTCTTTATATCGTCGATATTTTGATACTCATAAACTCTCTTGCCATTGATGAAAAGCGGCTGGAGAAGCTGACGAGCAGTAAAGTTGTAGACATTTTTACGCTTCCAAGTGTAGTCGGGGTCAAAAATCTCATAATCATGACTGTCATCAATCGTTTCATCCTCAAGGGTGATGACATCGGCAAGAGCCTTGCCGGATTCATTGTCATAGAGTCTCCAAAGCTTTTTCGCTCCGGGGGTTGTAACCTTGGCGGCATTTTCACTGAGCTTAATTTTCGGAATCATTTTGCCGTCCTTTTCAACTGCGCTGAGCTTGTATACTCCGCCGAAAACGGGAGCCGAAGAAGCCGTGATAAGTCTTTCGCCTACGCCGAAGGAATCAACCTTTGCGCCCTGAAGAAGCATATCTCTGATAATGTATTCGTCAAGTGAATTTGAAGCGACAATCTTTACGTCCTCGAAGCCTGCTTCATCGAGCATAACTCTTGCTTTCTTTGAAAGATAGGTAATGTCGCCGCTGTCGATTCTGATTCCCTTGGGACGGAATCCACGAGGGAGAACCTCACGCTTGAATGCTTCAATAGCGTTCGGAATGCCGGATTTAAGAACATTGTAAGTGTCAACAAGAAGTGTGCAATCGTCGGGATAAGCCTTTGCATAAGCGCAGAAAGCATCAAGCTCCGAATCAAAAAGCTGAACCCAGCTGTGTGCCATTGTGCCGAGAGCCGGAACGCCGAATTCACGGTCAACTATCGTACAGGCCGTTCCTGCACAGCCTGCAATGTAAGCAGCTCTTGCGCCGTAAACCGCACCGTCAAATCCCTGTGCACGCCTTGAACCGAATTCCATTATCGGTCTGCCCTGAGCGGCACGGCAGATTCTGTTTGTCTTTGTTGCGATAAGGCTCTGATGGTTGATTGCAAGCAGAACCATGGTTTCAATAAACTGAGCCTGCATAACAGGCCCTTTAACTGTGACGATAGGCTCACGTGGGAAAATCGGGGTTCCTTCGGGAACGCTGTATACGTCGCATTTAAATTCAAAATCTTTGAGGTATTCGAGAAATTCCTCACAGAAGCCTCTGCCTCGGAGATATTCAATATCTTTATCTGAAAAGCTCAAATTTTCGAGATATTCGACAAGCTGTTCGACACCTGCCATTATAGCAAAGCCGCCGTTATCGGGTATAGTTCTGAAAAACATATCAAACTGTGCGGTTGTGTCGCCCTTGCCGTTGAGAAAATAGCCGTTAGCCATTGTTATTTCATAAAAATCGGTGAGCATTGTAAGGTTTCTTTTTTTGAGATCGTTCATAATTACACCGCCTTTTAGGTTGTTATCGACATTATAACACCGAAGAATGCCTTTTTCAATCCTAAATTTTTTATGGTGTTATGTTAATTGTATAACAAAATAGTAAATTTAACCGCACAAATCGTTAAAATGTATAAAAAAGAATGAGCTATGGTAGAATATGGTCTATAAATGACTAAAAAATATGGTATTACGGTTTATTTGTTGTTTTTAAGTTTCCTTTATGCTATTATATAAAAAGAAAAAATAAATTTTTTATTTATATAAATAGGAGGAAAACCATGAGAACAAGAAAGCAGGCACTCGGCGACATGAACATTATCGGTGCCAAGGTTGAACAGCAGAGAAAGGCAATCGGAATGAAGCAGAAGGATCTTCTTGCTCAGCTCCAGATCAGAGGAATTGACCTCAACGCTTCAGGTCTCTCAAAGCTTGAAGGACAGCTCAGAGGAGTTGCCGATTATGAGCTTAAAGCAATCGCAGAATCACTTAACGTTAGCCTTGAATGGCTTCTCGGCTGCGAGGAATAATCAACATTCGGATAAACTGTTCTGTTAATTCAGAGCAGTTTTTCTTTTATATTGTTGACAAAGCTGAGGTAAATATAGTAAAATTAAAATCGATACAAAGCGGTTGGCTTTGCCGACCGTATAGACAAGGAGCAGTGAATATTATGGCAGTTTTCAGACCCTTTAAGGAGATCAGACCGATCCCCGAGAGAGCTAAAGACGTTGCTGCATTGCCTTATGACGTAATGAACAGCGACGAAGCAAGAGAAATGGTTAAGGGAAATCCGTATTCCTTTCTTCATGTAGATAAGGCGGAGGTTGACCTTGATCCCTCGATAGACCTCTATGACGAAAAGGTTTATCTCAAGGCAAGAGAGAATCTCGATAAGCTTGTAACAGATGGCGTTTGCAAGGAGGACGAGACTCCGTGCATCTATATCTACCGTCAGATTATGAACGGCAGAAGCCAGACCGGTCTTGTTGGCTGTACGGCTATTGATGACTATATCAATAATGTTATCAAAAAGCATGAGCTTACAAGAGCGGACAAAGAAGCCGACCGCATTCGCCACGTTGACACCTGCGACGCAAACACCGGACCCATCTTTCTTTGCTGCCGCGACAACGCTCATATGAACAGCGTTATAGAAGAGATTAAGAAAAACGAAAAGCCCGTTTATGACTTTGTAAGCGACGACGGAATTTCGCACACGGTTTGGGTCATTTCGGACGAAGACATTACAAAAGACCTTTCAAGCACGCTGGAAAATGCGGGCGACTTTTATATTGCCGACGGTCATCACCGCTGTGCTTCTGCGGTAAACGTTGCAAAAATGCGCCGCGAAAGCTTCCCGAATTACACAGGCGACGAAGAATTTAACTTTTTCCTTGCGGTGCTTTTCCCTGTAAGCTGTCTTTCGATTATGGACTATAACCGCGTTGTAAAAGACCTTAACGGACTTTCTTCCGACGAATTTATTGAAAAAATATCGGAAAAATTCGATGTATGCGAGCACGAAGGCGGCGTATTCAAGCCCGAATCAAAACATACATTCGGAATGTATCTTGATAAAAAATGGTACAAACTCGCCGCCAAAGAAGGAACGTTTGACGAAAGCGACCCCGTTGACAGGCTTGACGTTTCGGTGCTTCAAAACAACCTTCTCACGCCCGTTCTCGGCATAGGCGACCCGCGCGTTGACAAACGCATTGACTTTATCGGCGGTATTCGCGGACTTAAAGAGCTTGAAAACCGCGTTGACAACGGAATGCGCGTTGCTTTTTCAATGTATCCGACAACGCTTGACGACCTTATGGCAATAGCGGACGCGGGCAAAATTATGCCCCCGAAATCAACATGGTTTGAGCCGAAGCTTATGAGCGGACTTTTCATTCACAAGCTTGAAACGAAATAAAACTGAAAAATAAAAGAGGTTTTTATGTTTAAAATAGGCTGTCACTTATCAAGTTCAAAAGGGTATCTTGCCATGGCGCAGGAGGCGTTTAAAATCGGCGCAAACGATTTTCAGTTTTTTACACGCAATCCGCGCGGCGGCACTGCAAAACCCCTTGACCTTGAAGACGTTGCAAAATTTGAAGCATACAGAAAAGAAAACGGCATCGTTTCGGTGCTTGCCCACGCGCCTTACACCATGAACGCCTGTTCAAAAGACCCGCATTTGCGCGATTTTGCGCGCGATATGATGGCTGACGACATTTCGAAGCTTGAAAACATTGAGGGCGCGATGTATAACTTTCATCCCGGAAGCCACGTCGGTCAGGGGCTTGAAACGGGAATCGAATATATCTCGCAAATGCTGGACACCGTGCTTTTTAAGGAGCAAAAAACGGTTGTTCTGCTTGAAACAATGGCGGGAAAAGGCAGTGAGGTCGGAAGCCGCTTTTCGGAGCTTCGCGAAATTATTGACAAAGTTTCGCTTAACGAAAAACTCGGCGTTTGCCTTGACACCTGCCACATCTTTGACGCAGGCTATGACATTGTAAATGACCTTGACGGGGTGCTTGAAGAGTTTGACGAAACAATCGGTTTAAAAAGACTTAAAGCAATTCACCTTAACGACAGTATGAATTATCTCGGCTGTCACAAGGACCGCCACGCAAAAATCGGCGAAGGCGCCATTGGGCTTGACGCAATTTCTGGAATAATCAATCACCCGAAGTTAAGAGAGCTGCCGTTTTTCCTTGAAACGCCGAACGACATTGCGGGATACGAAAAAGAAATTACTCTTTTAAAATCGCTTTACAAGTCATAATGCGGTATTTTTGTGATTTATCGCGTTACCGGCCGAAAATTTTTCGCAAGTGTCAAAATATTACATTTTAATCTCTTGCATTTTGTAATGTTATATGATAGTATAATTCATAGGTGTAAAGGAAGCGGTCATCCGAACTTTTATCCGTTTAAATGATTACACAATTTAAAATGCGGATTTTTCGCGTTTTATTTTCAGTAAGCGTTTCAGACGGACCATTCCTACAGATGCCGGATCACCTGCCACAAATTATCTCAAGAAAAGGTGTGAACGTATGAACGGTTCCTCAAGAAGAACAATCAACGAAAACGACAGACGCGTTAAAAGAACAAAACGCTCTTTGCGCGACGCTCTCTTTAAACTTTTGAGCGAAAAGCCCTTTAACCAGATTTCTGTTACTGAGCTTACAGACCTCGCCGATGTAAACAGGGCTACTTTCTATTTCTATTATGACGACATATACGATATGCTTATCCATATTCAGGACGAGGTATTTGCTCAGTTTGAATCGCTCGTTCTCGGCAACGACATTCTCGATTCTACCGACGAAATGGAAGAGTATTTCACAGGGCTTCTTAATTTCTGCATCGAAAACTACGATATGTGCAGATTCGTTCTTTCAAACGACGTCAGCAACGTTCTTTGGAAAAAGATTATTAAGCTCATTACAAGAAACGTTCCCAACTCCAAAAAACGCTTTCCTGCAGACGACCCCAGATGCTACATCACAACATATGCCATATCCGCTCTTATCGGCGTTGTTACGGCATGGCTTAGCGACGGAATGAAGGTTCCCGCAGAAGAGCTTGCAAAAGTTATGACAAAGCTTTATCTCGGCGGTTCTTCAAGCGTAAAATAAGTCCGTTTTAAAAAATCAAACGCAATTCACGGTGCATTTTTTAAGCAGTTGTGAATTGCGTTTTTTATTATGGCATTACTTATTTCATAAAAAAAGCCGCAGCACAGTTGTTTGTGATGCGGCTTTTAATATAATTACTCTACGGATTTAAGCGACTCAACCATGCTTATCTTTTTGAGTTTAAAGTGCATAGCAAGGTTTACTATGACCGCAAACAGCAATGTGAGCGCCGCGGATATAACGAAGCTTAAAGGCTTTAAGTCCGTGCTGAACGTAACCGTGTCAATATCTATAACACCGATTATGGCAAAGTTAAGGAATACGCCGAGAACAAGCCCCAAAATTATGCCGATAACGGTTAAGAAAACGTTTTCACGGTAAATATACGCCGAAACCTCGCCGTCATAGAAGCCGAGAACCTTAAGAGTTGCAAGCTCTCTTATGCGCTCGTTGATGTTTATATTGTTAAGGTTATAAAGAACAACAAACGCAAGCGCCATTGCGGCGAATATAAGGATTATCGTAACAAGGTTAAGGCTGTTGATTATGTTCTTGAAATTGTCGATAACAACAGATGTATAAACCGTTCCGTTTATGCCGTCTATATCGTTAATCTGCGTTTCAAGAGCATTTTTGTCGTCCGCAGTGAAGTTATCGGGCGTGTGGCAGAAGAGGTAGTTATATGTCGGCGCACTGCCCGTGATATTAGCATAGCACGTCGGCGTAAGGTATACATAGTGGAAGGTATAGTTATCAACAATGCCAGTTACGGGAATCGTATATTCAACCGTTCTTGAGCCTTCAAGCCACGTTACCTTGATTGAATCGCCGACCTTTGTGTTTGTCTTTTTGGCAAACTTGCTTGTGATAATTGCGCCGTCGTCCGTAAGACTTACCGTTTTGCCCTTGTGAACAAGGTTTACAAACTGCGGAAGCGTTTCGGGCGATTCGCTTACAAGCACGTCAACCTCAAGTCGTTCGTCGCTTCTGTCGGAGAAGCCTGTGCAGACTTTAAGATAACCGAGCATTGACGACTCAATGCCGTTAAGAGAATTGACTTTTGAAACAATTTCGCTGTCCTGCGAGCTACTTTGACCGCGCTTTAAAACGACCTGAAGGTCATACTGCGCAACGCCGTTTTCGCCGTACTGATTTTCAATAACCGACGAAATTGAGTCCTGAAGCCCGAACGCCGCAAGCATAAGCGCCGTACAGCCGGCAATACCGAGGACGGTAACAAAAAATCTCTTTTTGTTTCTGAAAAGATTTCGCGCGGTAACCTTTGAAGTGAAATTCATTCTGTTCCAGATGAACTTTATGTTTTCGAGGAACACGCGCTTGCCCTCTTTCGGGGGCTTCGGGCGCATAAGTACTGCGGGAACCGAAACAAGCTCGCTTCTGCACGCAAGAAGCGCCGCGCCGACTGTCGTTCCGACAGAAAGAATTATGCCGAGAACTATATAAACGGGAATGTAATGAATTACAAGGTCGGGTATGTCATACATTATCTGCCACGCCGAGAAAATCGCTTTGGGGAAAACATAGAAGCCCGCCGAAACACCGATTATAACGCCGAAAAGGCTTGCCGTGCCCGCATACAAAATATACTTTCCGACAATCATTTTGTTTGAATAGCCGAGAGCCTTTAACGTACCGAGCTGTGTGCGCTCCTCTTCAACCATTCTTGTCATTGTGGTAAGGCAAATAAGCGTTGACACAATAAAGAAGAAGGTCGGGAAAATGTAAGCAAGCTTCTGCATATTTTCGGCAACCTGACCGTAGCCCGTGTAGCCCGGGGAATCGTTGCGGTCATAAACAAACCAGAACGCGCCGTTTTTAATGTTCTCAATAAGCGCAACGCCCTTATTGTATTCGGTTTTTGCGGTACCGAGCTTTGCTTCGGCTTCTGCCTCGGCGTCTTTAAGCTTCTTTTCGGCGCTGACTATAAGCGCTTTGATGTTCTGATACTGCTGGGTCTTTGTTGCAAGTGTTATTTGCGCCTGATTGTATTTTGTCTGCGCTTCAATTGCGCCGAGCTTTAAAGTAAGACCGCTTTCGTCAAGCTTTGTTTTATATGCGGCAAGCTGTTTTTCCGCCGAAGAAAGCTGTGCTTTTGCGGCTTTAAGCTGAGCGTCGGCAGATTTAAGCTGAGCGTCGGCGGCATCATACTCCGCCTTTTTTTGGTCATATTCAGCCTTGCTCGCGCGATACTTTTCCTCTGCAACGGCAAGCTCCGTTGTGTATTGGTCAAGAAGCGTTTCAACTTCAACTATCGCTTCGGCGGCTGTTCCCTGAGCCGTAAGAGAAGCAAGAGAACGAAGCGTTTTTGCAAGCTCCGGATTTGTTTCTTCAAGTCTGTCAGCCATACCGTTAAGGTCAAGGTCGCCTATTGCAACGTTCTGATTCTCTTTGAGTGTAGCAAGCGTTGTCTCGGTAGCCTGAATCATCTTTTTAGCGGCGGTGATTTCAGCGGCAGCCAATGTAAGCTGAACGTTTGCCGACTCAAGCTGACTGTTTGCGTCGTCGGCGGCGGCACGGTTAGTGTCGTATTCGCTCTGACGTTTTAAAAGCTCGGCGTTTCCTTCTGTGACAGCCTGCGCTTTAACGTTATATTCGGTAACTGCGGCAACGTATTCGTCGCTTCCCGAATCAATCTCGGCCTGGGCGGCGTTATACTGTTTCTCCATTTCGGCCTGAGCGTCTTTTAACTGCTGTTCGCCTGTTTTT
>DJRI01000047.1:9387-10160 GCA_002440045.1 Ruminococcaceae bacterium UBA6364
TAGCTTATTTCTGCCCTCGTCGAGTTGGGTATTAATTACGCTTTCGGCGCTCTTAATTTCCTCGCCGGCTTTAAGTATTTTGCTTGTAAGTCCGACTTCAAGAATAGCGCCCCTGCGTTTTACGATGCTGTCGGACATAGAGAGGATTTTTTCCTGCACGCCGTCAACATATTTTTCGTATTCATCGGTATACGCTTCGTATTTTTCGGGGTTGTTAAGCGTAACGTAAACTTCGCTGTAATAGCTTATGTTAGCGTTAAAGCATTCGTCCGAAACGTATATAAAGTCGCCGAGCTTGCCGCTTCCGGCGGTGGTTGTTCCGCGTTCATACGACACCCAATAGGGCGAAAGCACAACGCCGACAATTTCAAATTCGGTTTCTTTAAGGTAGTAAGACATTTCTTCGCCGTCGCCCACAACCTTAATTTTGTTGCCGATTTTAAGCTCTTCGGGCGTTGAAAGAGAGCTGCACGTCACAACGCACTCGTGCGTGTTTTCGGGGTAGCGCCCTTCTATAAGCTTCAATCTGTTTATGTAATTGATGTCATTTTCGCCGTTGTCAAATGCTTTAGCCTTTGAAACGTCAAGTCCGAGTACTCTTAAAGTAAGCTCCGAGCCGTCAATATCGACTATGCCTTTGTACTCTTCGCCGTCTTTTGAAAGCGTTTGCACAAAGCCGTCGGCAAACTTTTCGCCCTGAACCGCCTTAACCTCGGGCAATTCGCGTATCTCTTTCAAATCGTCCTCATAAATGCCGATATATGACTGAAGTG
>DJRI01000047.1:10183-10579 GCA_002440045.1 Ruminococcaceae bacterium UBA6364
CGACTGAAGCCTTATATCCATAAGGTTGTATTTGTTATAATAGTTCGCCGCCGTGTCTCTCATATCGGGATAAACGGCGTTAAAGCCGACAAAAAGACCGCTTCCGAGAGCCACTATTGCGACTATTGAGATAAACCTGCTCAGAGTCTTTTTGACAGAGCGGAGAGTATCGGTAAAATATGCTTTACTCATCGCAAATTATCCTTTCATTCTCTGAGAAAATTACCATTCGATGTTTTCTACGGGCATCGGATTTTCGTTTGTTTCAATCTTAACTACCCTGCCGCTTTTCATTGAAATAACCCTGTCTGCCATGGGCGTAATTGCGGTGTTGTGGGTGATAACAATAACCGTCATACCCGTTTCGCGGCTTGTATCCTGAAGAAGCTTTAAAAT
>DJRI01000065.1 GCA_002440045.1 Ruminococcaceae bacterium UBA6364
TTTAAAACCGTATTTACCCTGCTTTTCTTAGCCTTACCTCGGAGTACCTTTGTACGCCGTCGGGCAAGTACTAAACGCCGAAAACGGCGTTTAGCATTCGATTAATTCATTCTGAACATTTTTTCCAAGCCCCTTATCCATATAAAATTCGCGGATACCGGAAAAAGTTTTTTAAAGTACACCGCGTATTATACAGTTATTCCTACAGCGGTAAAAAGGTATAGCCTTCGGACTTTGCCCATTCTATTATTGAAGAAAGCGCGTCGGCGTTATCCTTTGAAACGGCGTGCAGAAGAAGCACGCACCCCGGGTGAAGTCTTGAAGTCACCGTGTTAAAGGCATAGTCCTTGCCCTTTTGAACGGAAGTATCCCAATCGGCATAGGCACTTGACCAAAAAACGCTCTCGAAGCCGAGCGACTGCACAAGTTCAAGCGCGCTTTCGGAGCAAGCCCCTTCGGGAAAGCGGAAAAACGGCGCCGAATATCCGAAGTTTTCACGCAAATAATTATCGACCGATTCTATCTCTTTTGCCATTTGAGTTCTCGAAATTTTTGAAAAATTCGGGTGCGTATCCGAATGATTGCCGACGGTGTGACCCTCTTTTATCATTCTTGCGGCGGTTTCGGGCGCAGACTTCAAATACGGCATTGTCACAAAAAATGCCGCTGGTACTTTTTCCTCTTTTAAAACGTCAAGTATCTGCGAGGTTACGCCGTTTTCATAGCCGCAGTCAAAGGTCAAATAAATCACCTTTTCGCCTTTTGTATCAAGGCAAAGCGCGCCGTATTTATCGTATTTCTTTTGGTTTTCGACAGATATTGAATGCGGCACGCCGTTTTTTGATACGCCGAAGCTGTGATTAAACGTCTCGGTGCTGAGATGCCTTGTGTTTTCGGGGTCTTTTGCTTCAAACGACACTTTAGGCAGCGGCTCAAATCCCGTATATGTTTTGTCTGTTCCGCTGTTTTCGCCGTAAACAGCGCTTTTTGAATTTTCTATTCCGCCGATTTTAACGTTTTTTGCGGGGTTTTTCCCCTCTTTCGGCAAGGTTTCGGCTGCGGCGTTGCTTGTGTTTTGGGCACTGCTTTCAAAGACGTCGCCGACATTGCCGCAGGCGGCAAGCAAAGCGACAGCGAGCACCGCCGCCGTTAACTGCATTATCTTTTTCATACGTTCACCTCAAAACGGCAATCTTCGCACTGCAAAAAGCCGTGCGAAAACCGCCTTTTAAAACTTATTTAAACATATACTGCATATTTCCGACGATGTTGTCGAGAGCTTTTGCCGACTTTTTGGCAAGCTTTTTCATTTTCTTTTTGGGGCTGTTCATTTTTGCAATGCCGACAACCATTGCCGCTGCCGCGCCCGCGCCCAAAGCCGCCGCGCCGTATTTCATCATATCACCGTTCATTTTCATCATACTGTCTCACTCCTTTAAATATTTACCCAAAAAAGCGCAAAACCGAAATTTTACACAGTGGGTTTAATACTATTTTCACCAAATAAAAAAACTATAGTCGTAACAATTGAAAAAAATTTTTAAAAGTGTTATTATTATGTTTCGATATTTCATCAAAAAGGCTGATTTTTATGGAAAAGCAAAAAAGACTTGTAACCGTAAACGATATTTCGGGCTTCGGCAAATGCTCTTTGACGGTTGCTTTGCCGCTTATTTCGGCGGTGGGAATCGAAACGGTCTGCCTGCCGACGGCTGTGCTTTCAACGCACACGGGCGGTTTTGAAGGCTACACATATCGCGACCTTACAGACGACATTCCGAAGATTGCCGCGCACTGGAAAAGCATCGGCATTTCGTTTGACGCCATATACAGCGGCTTTTTAGGTTCTTTTCGCCAGATTAGTATGGTAAAAGATTTTGTTAAAGAGTTTAAAAAAGAAAACACGCTTTACATTGCAGACCCGTGTATGGCGGATTTCGGGAAAATGTACAGCGTATTCGATAAAAAATTTGCAAAAGAAATGACCTCACTGTGCGCACTTGCCGACATAATTCTGCCGAATATTACAGAAGCGTGCTTTATGACCGACACGCAGTATATAAGCGGCGTTCAAAGCCGTGAATATATAGAGACTCTTTTAAAAAAGCTTTCGGCTTTAGGCCCCAAAAATGTTATTTTAACTGGCGTTTCGTTTGAAAAAGGCAAGCTCGGCGCGGCGTCTTTTGACGGCAAAGAAATATCTTATTATTTTAACGACGAGCTTGAAGGCACGTTTCACGGCACAGGCGATGTTTTCACCTGCGCGTTTACGGACGCCGTCCTTACGGGCTTTTCAATAAAAGATGCCGTAAGAATTGCGGTTGACTTTACGTTTGACTGCATAAAGCGCACAAAGCTTTCAACGCCCGACACGCGTTACGGCGTTGATTTTGAGCGCGGAATCCCCTATTTGTTAAAGGAGCTGAAGCTTTTATGAGTGAGCTTAACATTGTTCTTGTCGAACCCGAAATACCCCAAAACACGGGCAACATTGCGCGCACCTGCGCCGCCACGGGCGCAAGACTTCACATTGTAAAGCCGTTGGGATTTGCAATAGACGACAAAAAGCTGAAACGCGCGGGGCTTGACTATTGGTATTTGCTCGATTTGACATATTATGAAAATCTTGACGAGTTTTTTGAGAAAAATCCCGACGGCGAATTTTTCTTTTTCACGACAAAAGCGCGAAAAGCACATTCGGATGTTTCCTATCCCGACAAAGCGTTTCTTGTTTTCGGCAAAGAAACAAAAGGGCTGCCCGAAGAGCTTCTTTTAAAACACCCCGACAGCTGCGTCAGAATACCCATGATAAATGACGCAAGAAGCCTTAACCTTTCAAACTCAGTCGCAATAGGCGTTTATGAAGCCCTAAGACAGCAGGGCTACCCAAAGCTTCAGAATAAAGGCGAATTGCATAATTACAAGTGGGAGGATTAACGGCGCAAAGGGCTACTGAGGCACGACGAATAACTGCCGTTTCATTTTTACCCGTTGCACAGCGTTCATTAGGCAAACCGAAAAAGTAATACTGCTCGCCGCAAGGCGAATATAACTGAAAAAGCGCTTAGCATAATAATGCTAAACGCTTTTTCATGGCCCGCTCGGAGGGATTCGAACCCCCGTTCTTCAGAATCGGAATCTGCTGCGTTATCCAACTGCGCCACGAACGGTAATGTAAGAGTTATTATAGCTCTTTTCTTTTCTTATTTCAAGTAGTGATTGAAATTTGTTAACACGCTTTGCGGCTGAAATTTCATTAAAGAGCCTTTTCCGCAGTCTTTTTATAAAAAAGCCCTTTAACCTCCGTACGGAAATTAAAGGGTCTTTTTAGTTTAGGTTAATTATTTTGTTCCGAAAATACGGTCGCCCGCGTCGCCGAGGCCGGGAACAATGTAACCGTGCTCATTGAGCTTTTCGTCAAGAGCCGCAACAAATATATCTACATCGGGATGTGCTTCCGAAAGGGCTTTAAGTCCTTCGGGAGCGCCGATTATGCCGAGGAATTTGATGTGC
>DJRI01000036.1 GCA_002440045.1 Ruminococcaceae bacterium UBA6364
TTGCCCCCCGAAGAAGAGCCTGAAAGCTCTGAAGAAGAGCAAAAGAAAGTCAAAAAAGCTTCTAAAAAAGGCGGCAACAGTCTTATAAAACAGCTTTATTTAGACCAGGGCTACGACGGCATTGAAATGATGCTTTATAACACGGGCAAGGCGCTCGGCGGTTTTTTCGGAAAGCTTTTTAAAACGCTTACAATTGAAGAATTTTACCTTTATATGAAAGTTGTCGGCGGCGATTCTGCCGAGACTGCCATTAAATACGGCAAGCTTTGCGCGTGGCTTTACCCCGTGCTCGGCAAGCTCGTTTCCACCTGCAAGGTGAAAAAATACGACGCCGAAATTGTCCCGGATTTCCTGGGAAATAAAAAAGAAGCTACTCTTTATACTAAAATAAGAGTAACCCCCATTCGCATTACAAATGCGGCCGTGGCGCTTTGCTTCTCGTTGTTATTTAAGGTTGTTTTCAAGGTTCTTTTTGCAAATGAAAAAAGCAAAAAGAGCAAAAAAGCGGCTTCTCTTAACGCCGATGAAAGTAAAACAGAAGTAAAAACAGAAACTAAAGCAGAAAATAAAACGGATTCTGCGGGCAGTGCGACACCTGACCCGAGAACATAAATTAATTGCTCTTTTGAGCACGGTTTGTTAAATAATATTTTGGATAAAGGCGGTGTTTTCCTTATGAAGGAACAGTCAGCAAACGGAATTTTAGCCACTACAATCGAAAAAGTACGCGACCTTGTAGACGTCAGCACAATAATCGGTGAGCCCATTACTCTTCCCGAAGGAATAACGATTATTCCCGTTTCAAAGGTTACATACGGCTTCGCTTCGGGCGGCTCCGACTTCCCCTCAAAAAATAATGTTGAGCTTTTCGGCGGCGCAGGCGGCGCGGGCATTACAATCAATCCCGTTGCATTCCTTGTTGTTAAAGACGGCGAAGTTTCGCTCAAGCACATCACATCAAACGACAACGCAGTAGAGCGCGCTGTAAGTATGATGCCCGATATGTTTGATAAGGTTGCAAACCTTGTCAAGAAAGATAAAAAAGACGGCGAAAACAGCGCCGAATAATTAATAATTTACAGTCAACCACCTGCATATTATTTTTTGAAAGCAGGTGGTTGGTTTGCTGAAAAAGACTTTGGCGCTGCTGTTTGCGGCGGCGCTCGGTTTTCACATTTTTACAATAACGGCTTATTGCGGCGAAATGCCGTCTTTAAGTGCGGCTTCCGCTGTTCTTATAACAGCCGACACAAAAGATGTTTTGTATTCAAAGTCCCCGAATGAAAAGCGTCCCGTTGCAAGCACAACAAAAATTATGACCGCACTTTTAGCTGTCGAATACGGCGAGCTTCAAAAAACGGCGATTGCAGACAGTGCCTCCGTTAACACCGAGGGCACCTCAATCGGCTTGAAAGAGGGCGACAAAATATCTCTTGAAACGCTGATACTTGCAATGCTTCTTGAAAGCGGAAACGACGCCGCCAATCTTACCGCGCGCACCGTTTCGGGCGATGTTGACGCGTTTTGCGAGCTTATGAATAAAAAAGCACGCCTACTCGGTATGGAAAACACACATTTTTCAAATCCGTCGGGACTGCCTTGCGATGACCACTATTCAACGGCTTACGATATGGCGCTTTTGGGTGCTTTTGCCATCGGAAATCCGCAGTTTTCTTCAATGTGCTCTTTAAAAACCGCGTCTGTTTCTTACGGCAATCCTGAAATTTCGTGCACTTTCAAAAATCACAACAGGCTGCTTTCAAGCTGTGACGGCGTTTTCGGAATTAAAACGGGGTTTACAAAGGCGGCTGGGCGTTGCCTTGTTTCGGCTGCCGAAAGAGACGGCATAACACTTGTTGCCGTCACCTTAAATGCGCCCGACGATTGGCGCGACCATGAAAAGCTTTATGAATACGGCTTTAAACAAGTTGAAAAATCGCCGTGGATTTCGGGCAGTGAGCTTTATTTTGACGTTGCGGGTGCCAAAGAGTCGCAGATAAAGGCGCGTGTTTCACCCGATTATTACACGTCGTCTGGGTCTTCCGATTACAGCGTTTCGCTTTTAAAAGAAAATGCGCTTTTTGCGCCGGTTAAAAATGGCGATGTTGTGGGCAAAGCCGTTTTGAAAGACTCTTTCGGGAAAGACGTTCTTTTTGCCGATATTGTCGCTTGTGAGGACGCTCCCGCTTTACCCGTTAATGAGAAAAGCGCCGAAAAAAAGCAATCGTTTTTAGAAAAAATATTAAGTTTTATAAAGGGAATTTTTAAATAATATGGCAGAGGAAAGATTACAAAAATTTTTATCCGAATGTTCCGTCGCTTCAAGAAGAAAGTCAGAACAGCTGATTTTGGAGGGGCGCGTTTATGTTAACGGCAAAAAGGCGTCGCTCGGCGATAAAGTCAACCCCAAAAAAGACGTTGTAACCGTAAACGGCAAAAAAGTTTCGCAGGTAAAAGAAAAGTATTATATAATGCTTAACAAGCCGCGCGGATATGTAACGACCATGAGCGATGAGCTCGGAAGAAAATGCGTTAAAGAGCTTGTTGAAGACGTCGGCGCGGTCGTTTATCCGATAGGCCGCCTTGACCGCGATTCCGAAGGGCTTTTGCTTCTTACGAACGACGGCGAATTTGCAAATCACATAATGCACCCGAGCAAGCACATTTCAAAAACCTACCGCGTAACAGTGCGTTCTTCGGTGAGCGCCGAACAAATTGAAAAGCTTTCGGACGGCGCAATCGTTATTGACGAGCGCGAGGTTCTTCCCGCTGAAATTCACGTTCTTGAAAAAAGCGAGACGAGAAGTGTGCTTCAAATGACGATTTTTGAGGGCAGAAACCGCCAGATAAGAAAGATGTGCGAGGCTGTCGGACTTGAAGTTGCAAGGCTTAAACGCACGGCTGTCGGCTCTGTTAAGCTCGGAATGCTTCGCACGGGCGATTGGCGCGAGCTTTCTGAGGATGAAATTAAAAAATTATCCAACTAAGATTTGACAATAAAGAATATATTTAGTATAATTATTGAAATTTATAAATTTTACGGTGAATTTTAATGATAAAAAGTATGACCGGCTTCGGAAGGGCACAGGCTTCTTTCGAGCATTTTAACATTACGGTTGAAATTAAAAGCGTCAACCACAGGTATTTTGAATTTTCTTCGCGTGTGCCGCGCGGTTATTCCTTCCTTGAGGACAAGCTTAAATCAGCTGCGTCCGAAAGAATTTCACGCGGTAAGGTCGAGTGCTATGTAACGGTTGAAACAATTGCCGACGACAGTGTAACAGTCACTTTAAACGAGCCGCTTGCACGCGGGTATGTCAATGCTTTTTCGGCGCTTTCGGATGAATTTCAGCTCAGAAACGACGTTTGTGCCTCGGTTATTGCACGCTTTCCCGATGTTTTGACCGTCACGAAAACTCCTGTTGACGAAGAAGAACTTACGGACGCTGTTTTAAAAACTCTTAACGCCGCCATTGATGAATTTATTGCTATGCGCGCGTGCGAGGGCGCAAAAATGAGAGCCGACGTTTTAAGCAGGGCTGACCTTATTCTCGAAAACGTTTCTTATATAGAAAAGCGTTCGCCCGAAACGGTTAAAGAATATAACGATAAGCTTCTTGAAAGAATGAAAGACATTCTCGGCGACACTTCGGTTGACGAAGCACGACTTCTTACCGAGGCTGCGATTTTTGCCGATAAAATTGCCGTTGCGGAAGAAACCGTAAGACTCAGAAGCCACATAGACCAGCTTCGTACAATGCTCGATTCCGATGACGCCATAGGCAGAAAGCTTGATTTTCTTGTTCAGGAAATTAACCGCGAATCAAACACAATCGGCTCAAAAGCGCAGAATGTCGATATAGCAAGGCGCGTTATCGACATAAAAGCAGAGGTTGAGAAAATAAGAGAACAGATTCAGAACATAGAATAAACGGTGACCTTAATGAAGCTTGTAAATATCGGTTTCGGCAACCTTATTAATGCCGACCGCGTGGTTTGCGTTGTGAGCCAGGACTCTGCACCTGCAAAGCGTATGATTCAGGAAAGCAAAGAACGCGCGCTTTTAATCGACGCCACGCACGGACGTAAAACAAAATCCGTTATAGTTACGGATAACAACAATGTTGTTCTTTCGTTTCTGTCGGCAGAACAGATTTTAATGCGCTTTAACGACGAAAAAGGGGGAAGAGAATTTGGCTTCGGCGAATAAAGGAATGCTTGTGGTTCTCTCTGCTCCGTCGGGTTGCGGCAAAGACACCGTTTTAAAAGAGCTTAATGACCGTCACATCAACATCAGCCGCTCTGTTTCAATGACAACGCGCGCCATGCGCGACGGCGAAACGGACGGAATAGACTATCACTTCACCACGGTTGAGGATTTTAAACGTAAAATTACCGAGGGGTATTTTATCGAATACGTTAATTTCGGTGCGAATTTTTACGGAACGCCGAAAGCCGCGGTTGATAAAATGCTTAAAAACGGCGAGTGCGTCGTGCTTAAAATAGAGGTTGAGGGCGCCGATAATATACGCCGTCTTTACCCCGACGCCATATCCGTCTTTATCGTTCCTCCGTCGTTTGAGGAGCTTAAATTCCGCCTTAAAAACCGCGGAACCGAAACCGAGCAGGAGTATGAAAAACGCGTTGAAATTGCCCGTGAAGAGCTTAAACGCGCCAAAGAATACGACTACATTGTAATCAACGACAAAGTTTCTCAGTGTGCCGACGATATTTGCGGCATTTTGAGCGCCGAAGCTCACAGATTTGAGCTTATGAAAGGCTTTGTAAATAAACTTATAAATTGACCGAAAGGGTGGTATAATACAATGCTTAATCCGAATCTTAACGTAATTCTTGACAAGGGCATCAGCCGTTACTCGCTTGTTACCGCAACCGCCAAAAGAGCGCGCGCGATAGCAATAAAAAATCTCGAGGAACAGAACCATTCCACCGAGAAGCCCGTAACCGAGGCTCTTGACGATATTATCAGCGGCAGATACAAAATCATCGAAAATAAAGAGATTTTCGACTGATATGCCTTCTGTAGCGGTTGTTGCCGTCGAAGGTTTGGCGTTTTATTTTGACGCGCCGTATTCCTATTCTATCCCCGAAAACCTGGGCTTGCGCGTTGTGCCGGGGGTAAGGGTACTTCTTCCGTTCGGTAACGGCAACAGAAAAAAACAGGGGCTTGTTTTGCGGGTGGAAAAGCAGACCGCCGATTGCCGCATCAAGCTAAAGTCTGTTTCAGCGGTGCTTGACGAAGCGCCGCTTTTTAGCAGTGAGCTTTTAAAGCTTGTGCAGTGGCTGAGCGAAAACACATTTTGTTCTCTTTTTGACGCAGCAAAGGCAATGCTGCCTTCGGGCATCTCGCTTGACATTGTAACATCGTTTATTGCAGACGAAAACGTTCCCGAAGAAAAGCTTCAAAAGCTTTCAGAGGACGAAAGGCGTATTTACGAATATCTTTCGGGCGGTTGCTCCTTTGTAAAAAAAGACAAGCTTCTCGCCGCGCTGTCGCTCCCGGCGGACTCGAAATTGCCAGAAAAGCTTGTAAAAGCGGGCATTTTGGCGACAAACACGGATTCAAAACGGCGCGTCGGCGACCTTACCGTAAAAAACGCGCGCCTCCGTATTTCGGAAGAGCGGGCGGAGGAAATAATGCCGTCGCTCACAGCGAAGCAAAAAAGCATAATAAAGCTTCTGCTTGACATCGGATGCGCTTCGGTTAAAGAGATTTGCTATTTTACGGGCGTTACGCAGGCTGTGCCGATGGCACTTGAAAAGAAAGGCATAATTGAGCTTTTTGACAGCGAGGTTTACAGAGTGCCGAAGCAGTCGGGTGATTTTTCGCCCGTGTCTTCGCCTAAACTTACCGATGAGCAAAACGAAGCCTATAACAAACTGCTCGGTCTTTATTCGGCGAATAAACCCGCGGTTTCGCTTTTATACGGCGTCACGGGAAGCGGCAAAACGCAGGTCTTTTTAAAGCTTATAGAAAAGGTTGTCGGCGACGGCAGGGGAGTTATTGTTATGGTTCCCGAGATTGCTTTAACGCCGCAGACTCTTAATATATTTTACGCTCATTTCGGCGACGGTGTAGCCGTCTTTCACAGCGCGCTTTCGGCAGGCGAACGCCTTGACGAGTGGAAGCGCGTTAAAAGCGGAAAGGCAAAAATAGCCATAGGCACGCGCTCCGCAGTGTTTGCACCGTTTTCCGACCTCGGTCTTATTGTTATGGACGAGGAGCAGGAGCACACTTATAAATCCGAAATGACTCCGCGTTATCACGCGCGCGATGTTGCAAAGTTCAGGTGCGCCCAAAGCAGCGCGCTTCTTGTACTGTCTTCTGCAACGCCGTCGCTTGAATCTTTCAAAAATGCCGCCGACGGCAAATATTCGCTTGTCAAGCTTACAAAACGCTACGGCAACGCCGTACTGCCGAAAGTCGAAACGGTTGATATGACGGGCTCTTCGTCTGTTATCGGCACAGAGCTTTATAAAGCTGTTTCGGACTGTCTTTCCGACAAAAAACAGGCAATACTTCTTATGAACAGGCGCGGATTTAACACTTTTGCCGTCTGCGAAAGCTGTAAAACCGTTCTGACGTGTCCGAATTGCAGTATACCCCTGACCTACCACAAAGCGAATAAACGGCTTATGTGCCACTATTGCGGCTATTCAAGAGACTATACGGCAACTTGCCCCGAATGCGGCAGTAATTCCGTCAGATATTCGGGAGTCGGAACACAGCTTATTGAGGACGAAATTGAAAGAATGTTCCCGTCTGCAAAGGTTCTTCGTATGGACGCCGACACGACAATGTCGCGCTATTCATATGCAAAGAATCTTACCGCATTTTCAAAGGGCGAATATGACATAATGCTCGGCACGCAAATGGTTGCAAAAGGTCTTGATTTTCCAAACGTTACGCTTGTCGGCATAATTTCAATAGACGGTCAGCTTTGCAACGACGATTTCAGAAGCAGTGAGCGCGCGTTTGACCTTTTAACGCAGGTTATAGGGCGCTCGGGCCGCGGCGATTCTTTCGGCAAGGCGCTTATACAAACCGTTTTGCCCGATAATGAAATTATTTCGCTTTCGGCGAAGCAGGATTACGACGCGTTTTATAATATGGAAATTGCTGTCAGAAAAGCAATGCTTTATCCGCCGTTTTGCGATATTTGCGTGCTGTGCTTTACAAGCGACAGCTTTTCGTCGTCGTATTCGGGCGCTTCGGGATTTATTGAAATGTTAAAAACACGCGTTTCGGGCGAGTTTTCGGATGTGCGGCTTATTGTGATGGGGCCCATTACACCGCACTATTCAAAGATTAACAACAAATACCGCCAAAACGTAATGATAAAATGTAAAAACGGCAAACGTTTCAGAAAGCTTATTTCGGAGCTTTTAAAAACGTTTATGAAGGACCAAAAAAACGGAGGCGTTTCGGTTACTGCCGACATTAATCCGTTTTAGAAAGGTGTGAGGGCTTTGGCTTTAAGAAATATAAGAGAAGACGGCGACCCCATTTTAAGAAAAAAGGCTCGTCCCGTTACCGATTTTAACGACAGACTTTTTGATTTGCTCGACGATATGGCAGAAACTATGTATAACGCCCCCGGCGTAGGTCTTGCAGGGCCGCAGGTCGGCGTTTTAAGACGTGTTGTCGTTATTGACGTCGGCGACGGTCTTATTGAGCTTATCAACCCCGAAATTACTTATGAAGAGGGCGAACAGATTGGCGAAGAAGGCTGTCTTTCGCTTCCGGGCTTTTGCGGAATTGTGAAAAGACCCGCCGTTGTAAAGGTTAAAGCGCAGAACCGCGAGGGCAAATGGTGCCTTTATAAGGGCGAAGAGCTTAAAGCACGCTGTTTCTGCCACGAAATCGACCATCTTGACGGCATTCTTTATAAGGACAAGCTTATTAAGGGCGAAAGACTCAGACGGGTAGAGGAAGAAGATTAAATGAGAATTGTTTTTATGGGTACGCCCGACTTTGCTTCGGTGCAGCTTTCGGCACTTATTGATAACGGCTATGATGTTGTCGGCGTAATTACACAGCCCGACAAGCCCGTCGGCAGAAAGGGTATTCTTACGCCGCCGCCCGTTAAAGAAGAAGCTTTAAAGCACAATATACCCGTTTTTCAGCCTGCAACCTTAAAAAACGGCGAAGGACTTAAAATAATGGAGGCTCTTACGCCTGAGCTCTCAGTTGTTGCCGCATACGGGAAAATTTTGCCGCCCGATGTTCTTTCTTTCCCAAAATACGGGTGCATAAATATTCACGGTTCGCTTTTACCCAAGTACAGGGGTGCGGCGCCTATTCAGCGCAGTGTTTTAAACGGCGAAAAATATGCGGGAATCACCTCAATGCAAATGAACGAGGGACTTGACACCGGCGATATGCTTCTTTCATCTGAAATTGAAATCGGCGAAAACGAGACCTCGGGCGAGCTTTACGAAAGACTTGCAAAGCTCGGTTGCTCGGTGCTTTTAAAAACGCTTGACGAGTTAAAAAAAGGCGCGCTTAAGCCTATTAAGCAAAACGACGAAGAAAGCACATACGCCGCAATGCTCGATAAATCAATGTCGCCCGTTTGCTGGGAAAAAAGCGCCGCCGAAATTCACAATCAAATCAGAGGGCTTGACCCGTGGCCTGTTGCTTCAACCGTGCTTGACGGCAAAACTTTAAAGCTTTTTTCTTCTGAAATTACGGGCGAAGTTTTCAAAGATAAGAAAGCCGGCAGCGCCTTCCTTTCAAAACGCGGTCTTAACGTCGTTTGCGGCGACAAAGCGGCCGTTCTTATAAAAGAAGTTCAGTTTGAAGGCAAAAAGCGTATGTCTGCCGCAGACTTTTTCAGGGGGCACGCACTTCCCGACGGCTTTGTTTTTAATAATTAATACATTGTTTAAAATTTGGCTTATATTATTTAAATTATATAACGTACAATATTAACAAGAAAATAAGTTTGCAAAATCGGTGTGCAGACTTTTGATAATTTGATGATAAGAGGTATTAAACAATGTATCCGTTCTACGGCTTATTCTACGACTATTATTATGTTGTGCTTGTTGTGCCCGTAATAATCGCTTCGCTCATAATTCAGGCAAAGCTTAAAAGCGTTTACGGCAAATACAGCAGAATAAACAATATGCGCGGCATTACTGGCGCCGCCGCGGCTGAAATTGTTTTGCATTATTATAATATTTACGACGTAAAGGTTATTGCCGCTCCCGGCGACGCGCTCGAAAACGCCTATGACCCGCGCACCAATGTAATAAGGCTTTCAGAGGCTGTTTACAACAGCTCTTCAATTGCCGCCGTCGGCATTGCCTGCCACGAGGCGGGGCACGCCGCGCAGTATGCCGAAAACTATGTTCCGGTGAAAATCAGAACCGCACTCGTTCCCGTCACAAATATAGGAAGCTCGCTTTCAATACCGTTGCTTCTTATCGGCATTTTTTTAAGCCTTAGGCCGCTTGTTTGGGTAGGTGCTGGCTTTTTTGCGTTCACAACCGTTTTTCAGTTTGCGACCTTACCCGTTGAATTTAACGCAAGCCGCCGCGCCCTTTCCGTTATTGAAACAAACGGACTGTTAAGCTATGAAGAGAAAAACGGCGCTGCAAAGGTGCTTAAAGCCGCCGCACTGACATATGTTGCCGCGCTCGCTTTAAGCCTTGCACAGCTTTTAAGACTTATTTTAAGATTCACCGGAGACAGAAGAAGATGACGAAAACTCCAAGGCGCGAAGCCTTTGAAATTCTGTTAAAAATTGAAAAGGATAAGGCTTATTCAAACCTTGCTTTAGACAGCGCTGTCAGAGAAAATTCTCCCGACAGCGCTGACCGTGCTTTTATTTCACGGCTCGTTTACGGCGTAACTGAAAGAAAAATCACGCTTGATTATATTTTTTCGCGCTATTTGAAGAAAAATTCGGCAAAGCTTTCGCCCGAGGTTTTAACGGTTTTGCGGCTCGGTACTTATCAGCTCATTTTTCTTGACAAAGTGCCGTCGTCTGCCGCCGTCAATGAGTCTGTAAAGCTTGCAAATATATACTGTAAATATGCTTCGGGGCTTGTTAACGCCGTTTTAAGGCGTGTTTCGGAAAGCGGCAACGATTATCTCTTGTCACTTTCGGGCGAAGAAAAGCTCTCGGTTATGTATTCTGTTCCCATTGAGCTTTTGCGATTTTTTATTTACCACTACGGCGAAGAAAACACAAAGGCTTTTTTTGAAGCTTCGCTTAAAGAAAA
This sequence comes from Ruminococcaceae bacterium UBA6364, assembly GCA_002440045.1. Lineage (GTDB taxonomy): Bacteria > Bacillota > Clostridia > Oscillospirales > Acutalibacteraceae > DTU089. The sequence goes on from DJRI01000036.1 coordinate 10,255, forward strand.
AGAGGTTACTTTAAGAGTCAACACGCTTAAAATTACGGCTGAAAAACTGAAAGAAGAGCTTTTTAAAGAGGGCGTTGAAGCCGAGTTCACTTTTCTTGACACTGCTTTAAAAATCACAAAACAGCCGAAACCCCTGTATGAGCTTGAAGCGTATAAAAACGGATATTTTCACATACAGGATATTTCATCTCAGCTTTGCGCGCTCGCTTTAAACGCAAAGCCCTCAATGCGCGTGCTTGACGTTTGCGCGTCGCCCGGTGGCAAGTCGTTTTCTATTGCAGAAAACGCCCTCGGAAAAGCCGAAGTTGTTTCATGCGATATTTACCCGCAGCGCGTGCGCCTTATAGATGAGGGCGCAAAGCGTCTCGGACTTAATATTAAAGCCGTTTTAAACGACGGTGCGGTTTATTCCGGAGAGCTTGGCGAATTTGACCGTGTTTTATGCGATGTTCCGTGCTCCGGGCTTGGCATAATCGGCAAAAAGCCCGAAATTAAATATAAAAAGCTTGACGACATCAAAGAGCTTATTCCGATACAAAAAAGAATTCTCGAAACCTCTTCTCAATATGTTAAATCTGGCGGTACGCTTATATATTCGACTTGCTCCGTTAATCCCAATGAAAACAGAAGGGTGTGCGACGTTTTTTTGAATTCGCACCCCGAGTTTAAAAGCGTTAAGGTTTTACCCGAGTTAAAAAGAGCGGTTGACGAAGGCGATTATTTAACGCTTATGCCGCATATAAATGACTGTGACGGCTTTTTTATCGCCGAATTTTGCAAGGAATGACTTATGGAAAAAATTGACATTGTTTCGCTTACCAAAACCGAACTTAAAGATGAAATAAAAAAGCTTTCGCTTCCGTCGTTTCGCGCCGACCAGATATATGATTGGCTTCATAAAAAAGGCGCTGTTTCGTTCTCTGAAATGACTAATCTTTCAAAGGCGCTTATTTCTCAATTAAATGACAATTTTGTCATTTTTTCGTGTTCTATTGAAAAAAAGCTCGTTTCGCGGTATGATGATACCGTAAAATACCTTTTTAGGCTTCACGACGGCGAATATCTTGAGTGCGTTGTTATGAAGTATAAATACGGCTACACCATTTGCGTTTCAACGCAGGTCGGCTGTAAAATGGGCTGTGCTTTTTGCGCCTCGGGCATAGGCGGCTTTAAAAGACAGCTTCGCCCTTCGGAAATTCTCGGTCAAATTTACGCCGCAAGGCGCGACCTTGACGTCAGAATTTCAAGAATTGTTCTTATGGGCATGGGCGAACCGCTTGACAATTTCGACAATGTAATGCGCTTTTTGGAGCTTGTCGGCAATGAAGACGGTCTTAACATCGGTATGCGCCACATTTCGCTTTCCACAAGCGGCATTGTTCCGCGAATATACGACCTTTTAGAAAGAGATATGCAGCTTACGCTTTCGGTTTCTTTGCATGCGCCGAACAACGAAATTCGCTCAAAAATAATGCCCGTTAATCTTAAATGGGACATAGAGGAGCTTCTTGCGGCGTGTAAGGAGTATTCTCAAAAGACATCGCGCCGTATATCGTTTGAATATGCCATGATGCGCGGCGTAAACGATTCGCCCGAATGCGCCGAGGAGCTTTCGCGGCAGCTTAAAGGTATGCTGTG
>DJRI01000085.1 GCA_002440045.1 Ruminococcaceae bacterium UBA6364
CACATCTATTTACAACGCAGACTAAAGATTACAAAGGTGTCATATATTTGACTTTCATAACAAAAAATGATATTATAAATTGAATTAATCGGCGGTTACTTAGGTCTTTCGCCGGAGGGTGCGTTTGAATTTTTCCTTGCTTCACTCTCTTTTTTAAAGCCTTCGCGTATCTCTTCCATAATGCGCTTTTCAATTCTTGAAACGTATGAGCGTGAGATATGTAAGCTTTCGGCGACTTGCTTTTGAGTTTTGGGTGCGTTGCCGTCAAGCCCGTACCGTTCTATGATAATTCTGCGGTCGCGCTTGTTTTTTAAGCCGTCTATTACGCGGGCTGCCGTCCTTAATTTCAGTTTTGTGTCAATGTCGTCAATTATTGTGTCGTCGACGCAAATAATATCCATAAGCGTCAGGGGATTGCCTTCGTTGTCGGTGTCAATCGGTTCGCTGAACGATATTTCCTGTGAATTTTTCTTTTGATTTCTGAAATACATCAGTATTTCGTTGTCAATGCATTTTGCGGCATAGGTTGCAAGCTTTGTGCCTCTTTCGATTTTATAGCTGTTAATGCCTTTAATCAGTCCTATCGTTCCTATCGAAATCAAATCATCCTGTTCGCTTGAAGTTGAATAATACTTTTTAATAACGTGCACGACAAGCCGCAAATTGTGCTCTATCAATTTGTTTTTTGCTTTAACATCGCCGCTTTCTTTCTGCTCTAAAAGCAGGCGTTCTTCCTTTTTTGACAGCGGCGGCGGAAAAGATTCTGTGTTTGTGACGTGCAGAATCAAAAAAATCATATTTTTCAATACACCGATAAAATCCATATAAAACACCGTCCTTAAGACTATTTTATTCACGGCGTCCGCAATAATTGCCGGTCCCGAAAAAAGAGTGATTTAATGAGAAAATTTGAGCAATTCCGAATGACAGTACGTTCGCTTCTGATGCTTTTGTTTTGCGTCGGCGCGACCGCTATATATTACTTTTTTTGGCAGAAATTTTACAACTCAACGTTTGAGCATCCGTTCAGGGATAACGGTCAGCTTTTTCTTATTGCCGTTTATTTCGTGATTTTGCTTGTTTCTAACGCCTTTATCGGCAGTTACAGAATAGATGAGCTCAGAAAAAGTGAAATAATCTTTTACGGGGCTTTTGCGCTCGTTTTTACAAACGGCATTGCCTATGTTCAGATTTGCCTTGTTGAAGCCGTTATCGCAAACTTCCTCGGAATGTTCTATATCTTGCTGTCGCAGGGCGCTCTGCTCACTTTGTGGGCTATTGTTTCTTCGGTGTGTATTCACAAAACGAACCCGCCCGAAGAAATGCTTATAGTTTACGGCAGCCATCTTGCAACCGAAATCGTTTATAAAATGAGCGAAATGGAAGACCGCTACAAAATTCTTGAGTCTGTGAACGTTGACGAAGGCTTTGAAACGGTCAAAGAAAAAGCGGAACGCTTCGGCAGTATAATAATATGCGACGTGCCCGCAAGAATGCGAAACGATATTCTTAAATTTTGCTACGAAAACAACAAGAATATTTATGTTGTTCCCAAAATTTCCGATATTATCGTGCGAAGCGCTTCGGACATTTCGTATTTCGATTCGCCAATAATGCGCTGTACTTCAAACGGCCTTACCATAGAGCAAAGGGCTGTTAAGCGCTTTTTTGATGTTCTTCTTTCTTCACTTGCGCTTCTTGTTCTTTCACCGCTGTTTGCTGTTGTGGCGCTTGCAATAAAGCTCGCCGACGGCGGTCCCGTCTTTTACAAACAGCGCCGCTGTACGCGCGACCTTAGAGAGTTTGATATTCTCAAATTCAGAAGTATGATAGTCGATGCCGAAAAAAACGGCCCTCAGCCTGCGGTCGATAACGACAGCCGCATTACAAAGGTCGGCAAAATCATAAGGGCAACGCGAATTGACGAGCTGCCGCAGATTCTTAACATAATAAAAGGCGATATGTCAATTGTCGGTCCGCGCCCCGAAAGAATAGAGCACGTTGCAAAATATTCTGCCGAAATTCCCGAATTTGTGTGCAGATATAAGGTTAAAGGCGGGCTTACGGGTTACGCTCAGGTTTTCGGAAAATACAATACCTCGGCATACAACAAGCTTAAAATGGACCTTATGTATATCCAGAATTATTCGCTTGCCCTTGATATAAAGCTTATAATTATGACTGTTAAAATTCTCTTTAAAAAAGAAAGCACAGAAGGCTTTAAAGAAAAATGAGTGAGGTTTTTTAATGCTGTATTTTATGATTCTTGCCGGCGGCAAAGGCTCAAGAATGCATTCGCCGGAGCTTCCGAAGCAGTTTATCAAAATAGGCGACGAGCCTATCATTGTCAGAACAATAAAGAATTTTACCGATTTCGGCACTTTTGAAGCGGGCGTTGTGTGCTGTCCTGTGGATTGGCTTGAATACACAAAGGCGCTTTTGCTTGAATATGGGCTTGCGTCTGCCAATATTTCCGTTATTCCCGGCGGCGCAAACAGAAATTCATCGGTAAAAAACGCCTGCCGCTTTCTTTCGGAGCGTTATACTCTTACCGATAACGATATAGTTCTTACGCACGACGCGGTGCGACCGTTCATTAATTCAAGAATTATCCGCGAAAATATCGCCGCTGTTAATGATTACGGCGCGGCAAACACCGTTATGCCGATTTTTGATTCGGTTATTCGCTCTTTTGACGGCGAATTTATTTCAGACGCACTTTCAAGAAAAAATATTTACCGCGTTCAAACGCCGCAGTCTTTTAAAGCGTTACAGCTCAACACTGTTATTAATTCGCTTTCTCAAGAAGAACTTGAAAAATTCACCGATGTCGCCTCTGTCTTTTCGGAGCGCGGTTTCAGAGTAAAGCTCGTTACCGGCGACGACTCAAACATTAAAATCACAACGCCGTTTGACCTTGCCGTGGCAGAGGCTGTTTTGCAGAATTTGCCCTAAGTAACCGCGTAAGCGTTACCGACGGTCAGCTTGTGTAATCGGCAATAAGTTTTTTTAATTCCGAATCGCTTTTTGCGGTTATTCCGTTTTTTAAAAGCTCTCGGTCACTTTCGGGGAGCGCCGAAGTGAAAATATCAAAAACTTCAAGCGGAATGTCGGAGTTTTCTTTAAACACCGCAAGCTTTCCCTTATACTCTTTAAGCACATAGCTTTTTTCGCTTCTTACCTCGCTTACTGCGCTTTGCGGCGTTACGGCAGCTTTTTCATTCGGCTTGACGATATAGACAAGCATAAGCACGGCTGTTAAAATAAAACATATACTCAAAATTTTTCCTCTCATAATTTCTGCTCCCTTCAAACCGTATTATTGACTGTTTAGGCGGAAATTATTAATTTCGGTCATTATATGTACTTTTTCAAGTATTTGTGATATACTTATTCTTGTTTCATACAAGGAGGATTTTCCTTATGGCAAACAAAAAGAAAAATGTTTTTGACGCACCCTTAAAGGTTCTTAAAAATCTTAAAGGGAACGGCAAAAAGGCCAAAAAAAATAAAAAACCGAAAAAGCCTCATCCCGTGTTGAAAAAGGTTATGTCGGTCATTCTTGTGATAGTTGCAATCGGTATTGTTTGCAGTACCGTTGCGGTTACTTATGTTTATAAGTTCGGCAAGGATTATGTAAACTCCGGCAAGAAAATAGACCTTGACCTTTACAAGGCAAACCAGGAGCAGACAAGCATTATTTACGGCTATGACAAAAATAACGAGCTTGTTGAGCTTTTGCGGCTTCACGGCGCCGAAAACCGCGTGTGGATATACTATAACGATATTCCGCAGTCGATGATTGACGCGTTTCGCTGCCTTGAAGATAAGCGCTTTTACGACCACAAGGGCGTTGACTGGACGAGTATTATAAACGGTGTTATAAAAACGGGCTTTCAGCGAGGCTCTTCAACAATAACACAGCAGTTAATCAAAAACCTTACCGGTGAAAACGGCAGAACGTTTTCGCGTAAGTTTTATGAAATACTTAACGCGCTTAACCTTGAAAAGCACTATTCAAAAAGCACGATTATGGAGGCGTACCTTAACACCGTTTATCTCGGTAACGGCTGTTACGGCATAAAAACCGCCGCCGAAAAGTATTTCGGCAAGGATGTTGAAGATTTAAACGTTGCCGAGTGCGCGGTAATCGCCGCAATTACACAGTCGCCCGCAGAGTGGGACCCCCTTACAGAGCCTAAGGATAATAAGGCGAGACAGGAGTTCTGCTTGAAATGCATGTATGAGCAGGGCAGACTTTCAAAAGAAGAATATGACGAAGCCGTTGCATACGAGCTTGTTTTCACAAACAGCGAAAACTATAAAGGCAGTCAGATTAAAAATACCGACGATACAGACGAAAAAGACTATACCGAGGACGATGTTAAATATTCAAATCCCGAGTCTACCGACAATTCGTCCTACTATGTCGATTATGTAATTGAAAAGGTTATTTCGGACCTTGAAAAAGAATATGACTTAACTTATAACGAAGCGTGGCGCAAGGTGTTCTTCGGCGGACTCAGAATTTACACGGCTGTTGACTCCGAAATTCAGAGTATTGCCGAAAAAGTCTATGTAAACCGCGAAACATTCCCGGATGAAGAAGATACCGAGGATAACCCCGCCGTTCAGTCAGCCATAACGATTATGGATTACAGCGGCAGAATTGTTGCAATGGTCGGCGGTGCAGGCGAAAAAACAACCTTCCGCGGACTCAACAGAGCCTCCGATTCCGTAAGACAGCCCGGTTCATCAATTAAGCCGCTTTCGATTTATGCGCCCGTTATAGAAAATAACGTTGCAACGTGGTCAACAATGGTTCAGAACTACGGCATAAAACTCGGCTCACAGCGGTGGCCATATAACTTCGGCGGCCTTGCGGGTTCGCCCACAAACTTCGTAACGGTTCAGTATGCCGTTCAGGATTCTCTTAATACCGTTCCTGTTCAGCTTGCAAGAAAAATAGGTCTTACAAAGTGCTTTAACTTCCTTGTAGACGACCTTCACTTCACAACGCTTGTTACCGATGAAGACGACCCCAACTGCGACAAGAACTATTCTTCTATGTGCGTCGGCGGTATGAGTCAGGGCGTTACAACGCTTGAAATGACGGCGGCGTATGCAATATTCGGCAATAACGGATATTATTTTGAGCCTTTCTGCTACTACAAGGTTACAAATAACGACGGAACAGAAGTACTCCTTGAAACAGGCGACTCGACAGGCGAGCAGGTTTTAAGCGAAGCCTCGGCTGGCGTGATGCTTCAGATTTTAAAAACAGTTTCAAGCTACGGCACGGGCGCAGGCTACGGCGTTAAGGGCTTTGAAAACTTCTCGAAAACAGGTACGACCTCTGACGATAAAGACAGATGGTATGTCGGCGGCACACCGTATTATGTTGCTTCCGTTTGGTACGGCTACGACACGCCCAAGCCCATTAAGAATGTTTACGGCAACCCCGCAGGTAAAATTTATCATGCCATTATGTCAGAAATCCATAAAAATCTTGACGACAAGTCCTTCCCGACGGCAAGCGGTGTTGTTGCAAGAAAGTATTGTAAGATTTCGGGCGACCTTGCCACGGATACCTGCAAGAGTACGGGCACGGGTTATTATAAATCCACAAATCTTCCCGCAAAGTGCAAGGGCTGTGCAATGATTCACGCAATAGGCAGTGAGATTTCCGACGATATGACAAAACCGCAGGTATCGACAACCGAGGTTGCGACAACAAAGCAACAACCTAAAACCACAAAGCCCGCAACAACAGCGGCACCGAAAACAACCGAGCCGGCAACTTCCGAGGCAACAGAGCCTAAGCCGGAGCCTGATAATACAGAACCGGCAGGGGATTAAGCTATGGTTATACTTTCCGTTGATTACGGCGATAAGCGCACGGGTATTGCCGTTTGCGACAAAAATGAAATTCTCGCTTCACCCGTGGGTGTAATAACCGAGTGGAACAAAGAATCGCTTGCCGAAAAAATTATCGCTCTTGCAGTTGAAAAAAAGGCAGAAGAAATTGTTATAGGGCTTCCTAAGAATATGGACGGCTCCGAGGGCTTCAGAGCCGATGCCTGCAAGGAATTGGGCGATATTCTGAAAGGCATCGCAAATATTCCCGTTTCATTTTGGGATGAACGCCTTACAACGGTTTCGGCGCACAGGTTTTTGTCCGATAACAACGTTCGCGGCAAAAAGAGAAAGTCGGTTGTCGACGCGGTTTCTGCCGATATTATTCTTCAGGATTATATTGACAACAGGCGTAACAAAGCATAATTATTTACAATAAAAAATCAGCTGTGAACCAAATCGGTTTACGGCTGATTTTGTTTTGGTAAAACTCTCTTATGCGTAGACTTACTTATGCCTATGTGTCAAATTCTTTATCCGAAAACCGCCGCAAGTATT
>DJRI01000159.1 GCA_002440045.1 Ruminococcaceae bacterium UBA6364
AGTTCGACCCTCTTATGCTTATTTAAGAGAACGCTGAAAAGCTGTAAAATCAATGCATTTTCACGGCTTTTAGGGGCATTATAAAAATATTAAAAGTTTATTCACCTATCTACCTATTGACAAAGTAGGTAAATAGGTGTATATTTTATTATGTTATATGGCTTTTTATGCCTAAAGAAACCGTTTCGGAGGAAATTTTATGTTTATATACGCCGACAATGCGGCGACAACCAAAACAAGCCGCACAGCAATAAACGCCATGCTGCCGTATTTTGACGAAATTTACGGCAACCCCTCAAGCCTTCACAGCGCGGGCCAGAAAGCCGCCGAAGCGCTTTATTTTTTCAGAGAAGAAGCGGCAGCGCTTCTTAACTGTACCCCGCGCGAAATATATTTCACCTCGGGCGGCAGCGAAGCCGACAATCAGGCGATAATTTCAGCCGCACGTCTTGGCGAAAAAAAGGGCAAAAAGCACATAATTTCAACAGCGTTTGAACATCACGCGGTGCTTCACACGCTTGAAAAGCTTAAAAAAGAGAGCTTTGACGTTGAGCTTCTTGACGTTCACGAATACGGCAACATTTCGCCAGAGCAAGTCAAAAACGCCATTCGCGAAGACACCTGCCTTGTGACGGTGATGTTTGCAAACAACGAAATCGGCTCGGTATTGCCGATAAAAGAAATAGGTGCCGTTTGCCGCGAAAAGGGCGTAATTTTTCACACGGACGCCGTTCAGGCGGCGGGGCATCTTCACATTGACGTAAAAGAGCAAAACATAGATATGCTCTCGCTTTCGGCTCACAAATTTCACGGCCCTAAGGGCGTTGGTATTTTGTATGCCAAAAAAGGCATCGCCCTTACAAATATTATCGAGGGCGGCGCTCAGGAGCGCGGCAAGCGCGCGGGCACCGAAAATCTTGCGGGCATCGCCGGTATGACGGCGGCTTTAAAAGAAGCGGCGGAGCACCTTGACGAAAACGCACTTAAAGTCAGCGCTTTAAGAGACAGACTTATTGACGGGCTTTCAAAAATTCCGCACTCGGCGTTAAACGGCACAAAAGAAAACCGCCTTCCCGGAAACGTCAACTTCTGCTTTGAGGGCATTGAGGGCGAAGGACTTTTGCTTCTTCTTGACGAAAAAGGAATTTGCGCGTCCTCGGGCTCTGCGTGCACCTCGGGCTCACTTGACCCGAGCCACGTGCTTCTTGCAATCGGCAGACCGCACGAAATCGCTCACGGCTCTTTAAGGCTTTCGCTTTGCGAAACGAACACCGAAGAAGAGGTCGATTACATCATAGAATCGGTTAAATCGGTTGTTGAAAGGCTTCGCGCAATGTCGCCGCTGTGGCGCGACAAGGAAGAGGGCAAAAAGCCGTTTTTACTCAAATAATCTCTCAAATATATAAAGAAAAGAAAGGACAGCCCGCAAAAGCGGGTACGGCAAAAATTATGGCACTTTACAGCGAAAAGGTTATGGACCACTTTACTCATCCGCGCAACGTCGGAGTTATTGAAAATGCCGACGGCGTAGGCGAAGTCGGCAACGCAAAATGCGGGGATATTATGAAAATCTATCTCAAGGTTGACAACAATATTATAAGCGACGTTAAATTTGAAACCTTCGGCTGCGGCTCGGCTATCGCGTCAAGCTCCATGGCTACTGAAATGATAAGGGGAAAATCCGTTGACGACGCTCTGGCGCTTTCAAACAAGGCTGTTGCCGAGGCTCTTGACGGCCTGCCGGCGCACAAAATGCACTGCTCGGTGCTTGCAGAAGAAGCAATTAAAAAAGCAGTTGAAGATTATCGCGAAAGAACACAAGGTGAAAAGAAATGATTTCGACAAAAGGGCGCTATGCTTTAAGGGTTATGCTTGACCTTTCGGAGCACTGCGGCAAAGGCTTTATTCCGATGAAAGACGTTGCCGAAAGGCAGTGTATCTCTTTAAAATATCTTGAGCAAATTATGCCCGCCCTTAAAAAAGCCGGGTTTGTCGAGGGCGTTCACGGCAAAGGCGGCGGCTACAGGCTTTGCCGCAAGCCGCAGGAATACAGCGTGGGCGAAATTCTGCACGCGACCGAGGGTGATTTGGCGCCCGTTGCGTGTCTGTCGTGCGATTCTGCACCCTGCCCGCGGCGCGAAAGCTGCAAAACAATCTCTATGTGGAACAAATATTACGAGCTGACAAACGAATATTTTGAAAGCATAAAGCTTTCGGACTTGTTATAAAAATCCGCCGCGCCGCAATAAATTTTTGTCGGTACGGCGATTTTTTTATAAAAGCACAAACTGCGTTGATTTAAATTTCTGTCTGTGCTATACTCTTTAAAAAGCCGAAACAAAAGGAGAACAGCTTATGAAATACGCTTTGATTAACGGAAAGCTCCTTGACGGCACCGAGAATATGCAGGTGCGCGAGGGCGTTTCGATACTTGTTGAAAACGGACTTATTAAAGACATCGCCGAAAAAGGCGCCGACCTTTCGGGCTATGAAAAAATCGACCTTAAGGGCAAATATATTATGCCGGGGTTAATTAACATGCACGTTCACCTTGCCGGCAACGGAAAACCCCAGAAAAAACAGCGCGACAACGAAAAGCTCGTAAACAAAATAATGAGCACCTCTTTAACGCGCGCCGTTGCCTATAACCTTGTTTCTTCGTTTGCAAAAACCGAGCTTTTAAGCGGCGTTACCACAATAAGAACCGTCGGCGGTCTCGGCGATTTTGACACAAGACTTCGCGACGACATAAACAGCGGTAAAAAGCAGGGTCCGCGTATTCTTGCCGCAAACACGGGCATTTCCGTTCCGGGCGGCCATATGGCAGGCTCTGTTGCAGTTGCCGCAAAAAATATTGACGAAGCGCTTGCTCAGCTTGAAAAATCAAGAAAAGAAAACGTTGACCTTATAAAGCTTATGATAACTGGCGGCGTTATGGACGCAAAAGAAAAGGGCGTGCCCGGTGAGCTTAAAATGTCGCCCGAAATGGTAAAAGCCGTTTGCGACAAAGCGCATGAATACGGCTATACGGTAGCCGCTCACGTTGAATCGCCCGAGGGCGTGCGCGTGGCGCTCGAAAACGGCGTTGACTCGATAGAGCACGGCGCAAAGCCCGACGAACATATAATAAATCTCTTTAAAGAGCGCGGCGCATTTTTGTGCACAACGCTCTCTCCCGCACTGCCGTATGCGCTTTTTGACCGCTCGCTTACAAACGCCACCGAGATTGAGCAATATAACGGCAACGTTGTTTTCAAGGGTATTATAGAGTGCTCAAAGGCGGCAATCGAAAACAATATTCCCGTTGTTCTCGGCAACGACGTCGGCTGCCCGTGGATAACGCAGTATGACTTCTACAGAGAGCTTTATTACTTCACAAAATACGTCGGCGTTTCAAACAAATTCGCGCTTTACACAGCCACTTTAAACAGCGCGCGCATGGCGGGAATAGACAATGTTACCGGCAGTATTGAAAAAGGCAAAAGTGCAGATATGATAGTCACCGAAAAGAACCCGCTTGACGATATTCGCGCGCTTCGCAACATCGACACGGTATTTTTCTGCGGCAACATTATAAACAATCCGAAAGTAAAGGTTAAAAAGAAAGTCTCAAAAGAGCTTGATAAATTTTTGTATTAAACAACGGAGGTCACTATGCTTGAAATAAAAAACGGCGCTTTTTTCCTTGACGGCAAAAAGACAAACATCTATTCCGGCGCAATACACTACTTTCGCGTTCCGCAGGAATATTGGGAGGACAGGCTTTTAAAGCTTCGCGCCGCGGGGCTTAACACTGTTGAAACATATGTTCCGTGGAATCTTCACGAGCCGCACGAGGGCGAATACTGCTTTGAGGGTATGCTCGATATTGAAAAATTTTTAGAGACCGCCCAAAAGCTCGGGCTTTATGCCATTGTGCGCCCCGGCCCCTACATTTGCGCCGAATGGGATTTCGGCGGCTTCCCCGCGTGGCTTTTAAAGGACGAAAATTTAAGGCTTCGCTGCTTTGACAAAAAATATCTTTCGTTTGTTGAGCGCTATTTTAAAGAGCTTTTCAAAAAACTTGTTCCCCACCTTTCAACAAACGGCGGCAACGTTATTGCGCTTCAGGTTGAAAACGAATACGGCAGCTTCGGCCGCGACAAAAAATATCTCTATTATTTAAGAGACCTTATGAAGTCGCTCGGCGCAGACGTTCAGCTTTTCACGTCGGACGGCGAAACGCGCTCGTTCTTTTCCGGCGGCGGCATTCCCGAGGAATTTATGGTTGCAAACTTCGGCAACTATAACGACGAACGCTTTGACGACCTTAAAATTCTTCAGCCCGACAAGCCGCTTATGTGCGGCGAGCATTGGTGCGGCTGGTTTGACCAGTGGGGCAAGCCCCATCACAGGGACGACCCCAAAACTCTCGGCAAATCGCTTGACGGATTTTTTAAAGAAAACGCAAGCTTCAACCTTTATATGTTCCACGGCGGCACAAACTTCGGCTTTACGGCGGGCGCAAACTACTATGACAAATACACGCCCACAATAACAAGCTATGACTACGGCGCACCGCTTTCGGAAAACGGCGCTTATACCGAAAAGTATTTTATTTTAAGAGAAAAAATGGCCGGGCACTTAAAAACAGAGCTTCCCGCCCTTCCCGAGGACGCAAAAACGCAGTCGCTTCCAAAGCTTCGCTTCAAAGAATTTGCGCCGCTTTTTAAAAATCTTAAAGCGGTATCCGTTCACAAGCGCTCTCACCTGCCGCAATATATGGAAAATTATTCGCAGAACAGCGGACTTATTCTTTACAGTACGGAAATTGACGGCAGTTATCGCGACACCACTTTAAAGGCGTTCGGCGTTCACGACATAGCTTACGTCTACATAAACGGCAAGCTTGTTCACAGATATGACCGCAGAAAGCTTTCGGGCAAAGCGCTTTACAGCGAGGGCTTTGAAATTCCGATTAAAGCCTTTGACGGCAAAATTAAGGTCGATATTCTTGTTGAGGCACTCGGCAGAGTCAATTTTGACCGCCGCATTTATGACAGAAAAGGTCTTAAAGACATTTTTATAGCAAATCAGCTTATAACGGACTTTGACGTTTACTGTATGGAGTTTAACGACTCCCCCAAGCCCAAATACGAAAGCGCCGAGGGCGAGTTCCCCTGCTTTATGAGGGCGACTTTTAAAGCCGAAGAAAAGACCGACTGCTTTATAGATATGTCAAACTTTAAAAACTGCATTGTTTTCGTTAACGGCTTCAATCTCGGCAGAATTTTAAAAGAAGGTCCGCAAAGAACGCTTTATCTTCCCGGAACGCTTTTAAAGGACGAAAACGAAATAACCGTGCTTGAGCTTGACGGCGCAAGAAAGCCCGAAATAAGCTTTCCCGACCACGCGATATATAAAAAATAAACGCCTTTGCATTTTTCTTTGATATATCGGCGTTTTAAGAATACACTATAACGGGAGCTGAAAATTAGGCATAAGAAAGTCGAACCCGGTACGGTTTTAAAACACCCTCTTTCCGCCGTTACTGCGTCAAAAAGCCTTGCAAGGCG
>DJRI01000155.1 GCA_002440045.1 Ruminococcaceae bacterium UBA6364
TATAATCGCGGCTTTGCCGCGCAGGCTAACGGCTAACAGCCAACAGCTAACGGCTCTTACGGCAAATCCTTTAACTTTTCGGGATTTTTTGTAAGGTTTGTTTCGCGGTAGCCGTCGGACGCGTCATAAAAGAATATGTCGCCGTCCTCGTTGCCCGCGACGGTATAATATTTGCCGTCGACAAAGCAAAAGCCTGCGCCGTTATCCATACCGATTCCCGAAAGTCCTCTGCCGACTATTGCGGTTTTAAAGGTCTGCCAATTTTCGTTCTGAAAGTGCGGCGCGCTTGTAAAAGGCAAAAATCCGAGGCAGTCGCAGAACATAAAGCTGCCGTTTTCGCCGCAGTCGTCATAGCCCTCTTTAAACCAGCACATAGCGCCCGAGCTTACGCCGCAAAGCACCTTGCCGAGCGAATAAGCCTTTTTAAAGACCTCGTCGGCGCCTGTTTTTGCAAACGTTTCGGTAAGAAATTTAAGATTGCCGCCGCCGACATAGATTATATCGGCGGAAAGAATCTTTTTTTCGACAAGCTCTTTTGTTATATATCGGTGCGACAGGAAAAGAATATTCACGTCGCCGCAGCCGTTATCGGAAAAGCTTTCCCAAATTTCGCGGTCGCCGTCGTCAACGCAGTCGTGACCAGCCGTGGGGATATAAAGGAACGAGGGCGACTTTTTATTTGTAAGAGAAATAATATGCTTTACAACGTTGAGCATTTCGCCGTTTGCATATCTTCCGCCGCCGAGAGCAACAATTTTACCCATAAAAAACCTCACATTTTATTTAGCGACAATGTTGATTATTTTGCCGGGAACATAAATTTCTTTGATTATCTGCTTGCCCGAAAGAAGCTCTTTTACCTTTTCGTCATTCTTCGCGGCAGAAACAGCCGTTGCGGCGTCGGCGTCCTTTTCGATAGTTACGGTAGCGCGCAGCTTTCCGCAAATCTGAACGGGAACTTCAATAGTCGCGTCAACCGTTTTTTCTTCGTCATAGTCAACCCAATTGCCGTTTGCAAGCATTCCGCCGAAGCCCTGTGTTGCCCATATCTCTTCCGTGACGTGCGGCGCAAAGGGATTGAGAAGCGTAAGAAACGTTTTAAGCTCGCCCTTTGTAACAGAGCCCTTGTCGTAAATTTCGTTAAGAAGCGTCATAAGTGCGGCTATTGCGGTGTTGAACTTCATACTTTCAATATCGTCCGAGACTTTTTTAACGGTCTTGTGGAAGCTGCTTTCAAGCTCCTTTGAATATCCGTCGCCGTCTTTTACGATTTCGTTGAGATTCCACACTCTGTCGATAAATCTTTTGCAGCCCTTAACGCCGTTTTCGGACCACGGCGCGGCTTTTTCATAATCGCCCATAAAGAGGACGTATGTGCGAAGAACGTCTGCGCCGTAGGCGTTTACAACCTCGTTCGGGTCAACAACGTTGCCCTTTGATTTGCTCATTTTATCGCCGTCGGGTCCTAAAATAAGACCTTGCGCCGTTCTTTTGGCATACGGCTCAGAGTAGGGCACTTCGCCGATGTCATAAAGGAACTTGTGCCAGAAGCGCGAATAAATAAGGTGGCGCGTGACGTGCTCCATACCGCCGTTGTACCAGTCAACCTGACCCCAATATTTAAGCTTTTCGGGGTCTGCAAAACGCTCGGTGTTGTGGGGGTCGATATATCTTAAGAAATACCACGAAGAACCTGCCCACTGCGGCATTGTATCGGTTTCGCGCTTGGCTTCGCCGCCGCAGCGCGGGCACTTGCAGTTGACGAACGAGTCAATCTTTGCAAGGGGGCTTTCGCCGTCAGAACCGGGCTTAAAGTTGTCAACCTTGGGGAGCTTTAAGGGCAGCTCGCTGTAGGGTACGGGAACCATTCCGCATTTTTCGCAGTAAACAATCGGAATAGGCTCGCCCCAATATCTTTGACGGTTAAACGCCCAGTCCTTCATTTTATACTGAACGCCCTTTTCGCCGATGCCCTTTTCTTCGAGGAATGAAAGCATTCTTTCTATAGAATCCTTTTTGTTCTTATAGCCGTTAAGGAAGTCGGAGTTTATCATTTCGCCGTCGCCCGTATAGGCTTCTTTTTCAATGTCGCCGCCCTTTATTACCTCTATAATGTCAATGCCGAATTTTTTTGCAAATTCAAAGTCGCGCTCATCGTGTGCGGGCACCGCCATAATTGCGCCCGTGCCGTAGCCCATCATAACGTAGTCGGATATGTATATCGGTATTTTTTTGCCGTTTACGGGGTTAATTCCGCAGATGCCGTCAAGGCGAACGCCTGTTTTGTCTTTTACAAGCTGCGTTCTTTCAAATTCGGTCTTTTTGGCGCATTCTGCTCTGTAAGCCGCAACTTCGTCCATATTGGCGATTTTATCGGAATATTTGTCGATAAGCGGATGCTCGGGCGCCATTACCATAAACGTTACGCCGAAAAGTGTGTCGGGGCGCGTGGTATAAATGCGAAGCATTTCGTCGGTGCCGTCAACCTTGAAGTTTACAAACGCGCCTGTCGATTTGCCTATCCAGTTGACCTGCTGAAGCTTGATGTTGGGAAGATAATTTACCTCGTTAAGACCCTCAAGAAGCTTGTCGGCATAGGCGGTTATTCTTAAATACCAAACGTCCTTTGATTTCTGAACAATGTCGCTGTGGCAAATGTCGCACTTGCCGCCCTGCGAGTCCTCGTTTGAAAGCACAACCTTGCACGACGGGCAATAGTTTACGAGGGTTTTGTCGCGGAACGCAAGACCGTGCTCGAACATTTTAAGAAAAATCCACTGAGTCCATTTATAATAGTCCTCTTGTGTTGTGTCGATAACACGCGTCCAGTCGAAGGAAAAACCGACGTTTTTAAGCTGGCTTGAAAATCTTTTGATGTTGTCGTCGGTAACCTTTCTCGGGTGAATGCCCGTTTTGATGGCGTAGTTTTCGGTGGGAAGGCCGTATGCGTCAAAGCCTATCGGGAAAAGCACGTTATAGCCCTGCATACGTCTTTTTCTTGAAACAACCTCAAGTCCCGAGTATGCCTTTATGTGGCCGACGTGCATGCCCGCGCCGCTCGGATAGGGGAATTCGACAAGGCCGTAAAATTTAGGCTTGCCGGAGTTGTCGTCGGCGTGAAAAACGCCCTCGTCCTCCCACTTTTTTTGCCATTTTTTTTCGACTTCGGCAAAGTTGTATTTCATTTATATCAATCCTTTCAGTCCGTAATAATGTCGGAAATATCTATTTTTGCGCCGTCGCCCCAAAGGCGCTCAAGGTTATAATAGCTGCGCGTGTCCTTTAAAAACAGGTGCACTGTAACGCCCGCATACTGCAAAACGACCCAGCCGGTGGCTCTGCCTTCAATGTGGTCGGGCTTTATGTTTTCAAGAGAAAGTCTGTATTCGACTTCTTCCGAAAGCGAGCGCAAATGTGTGTTTGAATTTGCCGTAGCTATTACAAAATAGTCGGCGACTATTGTAAGCTCTTCGGTTTTAATCACTTCAATATCCACGCCCTTTTTGTCGTCAAGCGTTTTTACTATTTTTTCTACAAGCTCTTTACTGTTCATCATAGCCTTCCTTTCATTTCAAGTATTGCGTCGTTATAGGCGTTAACGGTGTCCGTATGGACACATTTTCCTTCGTCTATAAGCTCTTTAACGGTAAAAGCTATACCGTAAACAATTGCTTCGTCAAGCGAGCGTTCGGCTTTTTCGCGCATAACGTCAACACCCGGGTATGTTCTGTCGGCGCTGATATAATCCGCAACGAAAAGCACTTTCTCAAGAAGCGGCATTCCGCCTCTGCCCGTTGTGTGATAGCGCACCGCGCTGATAATTTCGGGGTCGCAAACGCCGAGCGTGTGCTCTATATAGTGTGCCCCGCAAATTGCGTGATAAAGCTTCGGCGTGTGAAGCTCGGTTTTTGAAAGCTCTATGTTGTTTTCTGCGATGTAGGCAAGCTGCTCTTCTTTTTTTGCGTCTTTAAAAACATCGTGCAAAAGCCCCGCGGTATAAGCTTTGTTTTCGTCTGCGCCGTATTTTTTTGCAAGACTTTTTGCAGAGTCTGCAACGCACAGCGAGTGATTATACCGCCGTTCTGTCAGGCGTTCTTTTATAATTTCTTTAAAACGTGCGTCGTCGGTCATTTGTAGATGTTCCTTTCTTTTATATATTTGTATACTTCCGGTGACAAAAATTCTTTGACGTCTTTATTTTCTTTAATAAGCTCCCTTATTTTTGTGGAGCTTATTTCAAACGGCTCGCTGTATGAAAGAATATAGCGGTCAGGGGAAAGTCCCAGTGTGTTTTCTGCAAAATCGCGCATATCCGAAAAAAAGCGTCTGTCCGCCGTCCTGCAGGCGGCAACGGGGGTGCAAAGCGTTAAAAGCTCTTTTGATTTGTACCATCTGTCAAGCGACAAAAACATATCGTCGCCCATAAAAAGAAAAATTTCATCGTTCGGGTGAGCGTTTTTAAACGCAAAAACGGTGTCAAAGGTATAGCTTTTTCCGCCGCGGTTAAGTTCAAAATCGCTTATTTCAAAATTCTTTTCAAAAAAAGCGCGGCGGCACATAAAAAGACGGTCACGGTCCGATGCCTCACAGCCGTTTTTAAACGGCGACGAGTGCGCGGGGATTATTATTGCTTTTTCGACGTTTGCCGCTTCAAAAAGGTTTTCGCAGAGCCTTTTGTGCCCGTTGTGCGGCGGGTCAAAAGAACCGCCGTATATCGCGATTCGGCTCAAAAAAACACCCCCTATAAAAAAATCCCGACAGCGTTTGCTGTTGGGACGAAATTTTTTCGCGGTACCACCCGACTTCGGTGCAAAAAGCACCCTTATTAAGCCTTAACGCGGCGCACGCCGTTCACTACTTTTTTCGCAAACGGGACTCGGGAACGAGCTATACACCCGTTTCTTTGCAGCCTCGCACCGACCGGCTGCTCTCTTAAAAGGAAGAAAAGGGTCTTTTTTTCCGTCACAGTCTTTAAATATATAAGCCATTATATAAAACTTTTTCTTCAAAGTCAATAGCGGCGGGCGCTTTGCGCCCGTTTTCGGCGGTTTTTTTGACGGTATTAAGCGCAGAAAAATCAGCTGTTTATTGAATTAATAAATTTTTCAATTCTGCTGACAAAAAGGACGGCGTTTTCGTATTGTTCAATTACATCGGCTTTTGAAACGACATAAAAGTCCGAATAGTCGCTTTGTGTTCTGACAGAAAAAGCGCTTTTTGCAATTTTAGCATATTCTTTTTCAATTAAACCGGGTTTTATATAATTAAGGTAGAAGTCTGAAAGTACCCCGGAATGCTTTTTGTAACCGACACCTCTCGTTGCACAAAGAGCATTAACCGAATGAAAAATCGCATAATATGAGCGGTTGGCGCTGTCGGCGTATAATCCGTCGCGAAGAAGAACCTCTGATGCTTTTAAACAATCTTTTGCTTTTTCAATTCTGAAAAGTGCAAGCGCTGAATTTGAATCAGGCAACCAAATCCACTCCTTCTCTTTCGATATTTTTAAAGAAGGGATTTGAGCTTTTATATCTGTCAAAGGTTGCCTTATCTTGAACCGCGACAGAAAGAACAACGTCGTTTTCCAAATCAATATCAACGGAATAATCCGAAAAATATCTGTTCAGTTTTGAAATTTCGGATACCGATATATCTGCGATAATCATAATGTCTATATCGGATTCGTCGTTGAAGTCGCCGCGGGCATAAGAGCCGTAAAGAATGACAGCCGCAAGCTTTTCGCCGAAAACGGCTTTTGCTTTTTCAACCACTTCGCTTGTAACGGCAGATAATTGGCTTTTTGTACACATAACGACACCTCCGTTTTATGTTCGTCTCTTTCTGTTTGTATTATACACTTTATCTTAAAACTAAGTCAATAGATTGAAAATATTAATTGTTTAAAGACGCGAGAGGACGGAATTTAAAAATAAAAGCCGTCAGCTTTTATATTGACAAACTTTGTCAGAAGATAAAAATAATATTTTTTTAAAAGCGATAAATAATATGATTGCAAACGCAAAAGAAATTAATTCGAGAAGGAGTGGAAAAGAATGTCAACAAATAAGAACCTCGTACCCGAAGCAAAGGAAGCTCTTAACAAGTTTAAGATGGAGGCTGCTTCTGAGGTAGGCGTTAATCTTAAGCAGGGCTACAACGGCGACCTTACGTCCCGTCAGGCAGGCTCTGTAGGCGGCCAGATGGTAAAAAAGATGATAAAAGCCTATGAAGACGGTATGAAATAAATTTTTATAAAACTGTAACTTTATCGCATCAAGGCGGCGCGGAATTTCTGCGCCGCCGTTTTTTTGGCAAAAGCAAAAACAAACGGAAAGAGAGGGCTTTGAATGCGGCTTCCGCTTCGTCCGGGTTGAAAAAACGCCCCTTAAGGGGACATAATTTGAATTTTTTTCAAATTTTATCCCCTTAAGGGCGCAAAAATGCAGTTTACTGCAAACAAAAACCGCAGGCGAAGTTTTTTAAAGCTTCGTCTGCGGATATGTTTTTAAAGAATAAGAAGGTCGAACCCGTACTGAGTTCGGCCTTCTTGTGCTTAAGTAAATGCGGCGTCAAACGTCTATTTCAAGAGCGACTCTTAAAATTTTCATTGCGTCCGCGGTTGTGATTTTGCCGTCGCCGTCGGCATCGCACGCCAAAAGCCTTTCTTCGCTTAAATCAAGAATATCAAGGCAGGCGCAAAGCGAGCAAAGCGCGTCGAATGTCGTAACTGTGCCGTCGCCGTCAATGTCGTATTTAACCGTGGGCGCGCCGTATGAAACGAATAAAAAGCGCGTGCTTTTTGAAATGTCGGCAGAAAGCTCAAAGCTTTGCGGATTGCGGAAAATTAGAGTGGGATTGCCGTCTTTTAAAGCGTATGTTTTAAGCGAAACATCAATATTTTGCTTAACTGCGCCGTTAAAGTTTATTCTGAGAGGCGTTTGGTGCGTGTAGCTTTTGCCGTTGTTTGTCAAAGAAACGTCAAAAGCCGTAAAAGATGAAACATTTTTAAAGCCGTAGCTGTCGGCACTGTCTTTTAAAGCCTTAACCGAAATATCCGCGCCGCGGGGGAGCGTGTTTTCGGGGTCTGTTATAAAAACGCCCGAGTCGATATCGGTAACGGTCCTAATATCCTGCGAGACGGTTACGCCGAGATTTTCACAATAGCTGTAAGAATATGTACCCTTTACGCAATAAATGCCGTCGATAAAATAATATTCTTTTGTGCTGTCGGAGGTGACAAGCCCCAAAACGGCGTCGCGCCCTATATATTCAAGCGTTGCGGGAAGATGTATTTCGGTGAGGTCGTCGCAGTGCGAAAGCGCCTCGTCGCCCAAAGAAAGAAGTCTGTCGCTTAAGCGGATTGTTGAAAGATTCCAGCAGAACGAAAACGCGTGATTGCCGATTTTTGTAACGGAGTTATACATATTGACCGATGTGAGTTTATAGCAGTGGTCAAAGGCGTAATCAAGAATTTCGGTAACGGTTTTCGGAACGGTAAACGCGCCGCTTCTTTTCCCGGGGAAAGCGACAAGCTTTGTTTTTGCCTTGTTGTAAAGAACGCCGTCTTCAGAGGAATAGTGCGCGTTTTCGGGGGCGACCGTTATTTCGTCAAGGCTGTCGCACAGATAGAACACGGCTGTTCCCACAGAAGTAATGCCCGCAGGAATAAAAACGGTTTTAACCGTGTGATTAAAAGCGAACGCTTTGTCTGCGATTTCGGTTACAGCCGCGCCCTTTGCGGCGGCGGGAACGGTAACGTTTTCGGCGCTTCCGTTGTATTTTAAAACGGCAAGCGTGCCGTCGGGCTTCATTCTGTATGAAAATTCGGATTCAAGCGAATAAACGGGCGTTTTCGAGGACGCGCTTTCGGCGGCGTAAGAGTTGTTGTCTTTAAAGGCTACACCCGGAATACACGAAAAAACAAACGTAATTGCCGCAAGGAGCATTGAAAGAAGAGGATTGTGCCCCATTCGTATCACTTCCGTTTCCGTTAAAATCAATATCGTTTCATTTATTATACATCATAATAATGCGCGGCGCAACACCGAAAAAAAGCAAAATAAAAAAAGCCGGCGCAAGCCGACAGATAACATTACATTAAATTTAACAAGTACAATAAGCCGCGGCATTGCCGCGGCTGTAAGCTCTTGGCTTTGTACTTGTACTCAGACAGCGCGGGTAACCTTACCGGAGCGCAGGCAACGAGTGCATGCATAAACTCTCTTGGGAGAACCGTTAACAACAGCCTTAACTCTTTTTACGTTGGGCTTCCAGGTTCTGTTTGAACGTCTGTGTGAGTGAGAAACTTTGATGCCGAAAGAGACATCTTTACCGCAAAACTCGCATTTTGCCATTTTCTGCACCTCCCTTTAACGGATAAATAAAGTCACAAACAGGGGCAGAAATACCGTACCCCATAAGATAACGAGGGTATGATACCACTATTAACGGCTAATTGCAAGAGTTTTTTTAAGTTTTTTTGCGAATTTTAAGAACTTTAAACGCCGAAGCCTGTAAAAATAAGATGAAAAAAGCGAGAAGGCTCGGTTTAATCGGTGTTTTTTTAAAACGGCGGCGGAAAGAAAATATTTTAAAAAAACGCTTGATTTTTCGGGGAGGATAATATATAATGATATCCAAGACGAACATTTGTACACTTTAGAAAGGGGTCATCGGTCACAATGGCGGAAAAATCGGCAGAAAAAACAAAAGCTCTTCAAACGGCGCTAAGCCAGATAGAAAAAAATTTCGGAAAGGGCGCTATAATGCGTCTCGGCGAAAACCCCTCTTTAAATATAGAGGCAATTCCCACGGGTTCTGTTTCGCTTGACGCCGCAACAGGCATCGGCGGGCTTCCCCGCGGCAGAATAGTTGAGATTTACGGCCCCGAAAGCTCGGGCAAAACAACTCTTGCGCTTCACGTTGTTGCCGAGGCTCAAAAAATGGGCGGCGAAGCGGCGTTTATTGACGCCGAGCACGCTCTTGACCCCGTTTATGCCGCGGCTCTCGGCGTTGATATTGACTCGCTTTTGGTCTCTCAGCCCGACGACGGCGAGCAGGCGCTTGAAATTACCGAATATCTTGCACGCTCGGGCGCGCTTGACGTAATAGTTGTTGACTCGGTTGCGGCGCTTGTTCCCAAAGCCGAAATTGAGGGCGAAATGGGCGACTCGCACGTCGGCCTTCACGCAAGGCTTATGTCGCAGGCGTTAAGAAAGCTTACCGGCGCAATTTCAAAGTCGAATACCGTTGTAATATTCATAAACCAGCTTCGCGAAAAAGTCGGCGTGGTTTACGGCAACCCCGAAGTTACCACGGGCGGCAGGGCGCTCAAATTCTATTCCACAATCAGAATAGACGTCAGAAGAATTGAGCAGATTAAAGGCCCCGGCAACGAGTTTATAGGTTCAAGAACGCGTGCGAAAATTGTTAAAAACAAGGTTTCGCCCCCGTTTAAAGAGGCTGAATTTGACATTATGTACGGTCAGGGCATTTCGCGTGAGGGCGAAATTCTGGACCTTGCCGTTAAAATGGATATAGTAAGAAAGAGCGGCGCGTGGTTCTACTACGGCGAGCAGCGCTTAGGCCAGGGCAGAGATAACGTTAAGGAGTATATTAAAAATACCCCGGAGCTTTCAAGCGAGCTTGACGCAAAGGTAAGAGAAAAGCTTAAAGAAACAATCAGCGCAAAAAATCCCGTTGCAAGAAAAGAGCCTTCGGAAGTAAGCTTCGCACAGGAGCCTGTAACAAAAGAAAAAGCGCGCGCAAAAATAGATATTGCCGTCGACGACGATTGATTTTATGATTGTAACGTCAAAGCCCGGCAGCGGCAATAAAGAGCATGTTTATATAGACGGAGCCTATGCGTTTACCCTGTACGACGATTTTTGGTACGGCACGGGATATCGGCAGGGGCAGGAGATTTCAGAAGAAGAGCTTGCCGCCCTTAAAGAGGAGGCAGGCTTTCGCTCTGCTTATGAAAAAGCACTGCGGCTTCTCGGCGTAAGGGCGTATGCCGAAAAAGAGCTTTTAAAAAGGCTTATGCAGACGTTCCCGGAAAGCGCGTCAAGGCGCGCAATTGAAAAGGTGCGTTCTTACGGCTATTTAAACGACGAAGAGTTTGCCGCCGAATATGCAAGACATTTGTATGAAAACAAAAAATATGACTTGCGAAGAATAAAAACAGAGCTTAAAATTAAGGGAATAAGCGACGAAATAGTGTCGAATACGCTTAAAACTCTTGACAACGAGCCTGTTAAGCGTATTATAGTAATGTTAAGGTCAAAATATGACTCGGGCTTTACTTCCGAAAAAGAAGAGCGAAGGTTTATAAATAAGCTTATGAGAATGGGCTATTCCTTCGGCGATATTAAATCGGCTTTTTCGGAATGCGGCCTTGAAGTGCATTTCTGAGTACCGCCGATTAGAGGGCGCAAATACCGACGCAGTATTTTCCGTCGGTATTTTACACCCGATTAATCGCGGCGGCTCAAAGTTTACCGAGGTGATTTTTATGGCAAGAAAAGTCGGAATGATAAGTCTCGGCTGTCCCAAAAACCAGGTCGATGCGGAAATGATGCTTAAAAAGCTCACAGACGCGGGCTATGTTCTCGTTGCCGAGGCTGAAAAGGCAGATGTTGTTATAGTCAACACATGCGCCTTTATTGAGGACTCAAAAAGGGAGTCTATCGACAGTATTCTTGAAATGGCGGACTATAAAGGCGACGGACTTATAAAGAAAATTATCGTTACGGGCTGTCTTGCTCAGCGCTACAGCGACGAGGTTCTTTCGCAGATTCCCGAGGTGGACGGCGTTATGGGCATCGGCGCAAACGACGATATTGTAGCCGCGTGCGACGCTCTTTTTGAAAGCGATGAAAAATACACAAGCTTCCCCCCGAAAGAGGAAATGCCTCTTGAGGGCGGCAGGGTGCTTACAACGCCCGAATACACGGCGTATTTAAGAATAGCCGACGGCTGTTCAAACTGCTGTACATACTGCGCAATACCGTCTATTCGCGGGCCGTTCAGAAGCAGACGTATGGAAGACGTGCTTGACGAAGCGGCGCGCCTTTGCGAAAAGGGCGTTAAAGAGCTTGTCGTTATAGCACAGGACACCACGCGTTACGGCGAGGACCTTTACGGCGAATACAAGCTTCCCGAGCTTTTAAGAGAGCTTAAAAAGATTGAAAAGCTTCACTTTATAAGGCTTCTTTACTGTTACCCCGACAGAATTACAGATGAGCTCATAGAAGAGATTGCGTCGAACGAAAAGGTCTGCAAATATATTGACCTTCCCTTGCAGCACGCAAGCGGCAAAATCTTAAAGGCAATGAACAGAACGGGCGACAAAAAATCTCTTTTGAGCCTTATTGAAAAGCTTCGCGAGAAAATTCCGGGCGTGGTAATAAGAACAACGTTTATAACGGGCTTCCCGGGCGAAACCGAAGAAGATTTTACGGAGCTTTCGGAGTTTTTAAACGAAGCGCGCCTTGATAAAGTCGGGTGCTTTGCCTATTCGCGCGAAGAGGGCACGCCCGCATATGATTTTGAAAATCAGGTTGACCGCGAAACGGCTGAAAAACGCGCCGAAACGCTTATGGACCAGCAATACAGAATCGTTCAGGAAAAGCTCGAAGAACAAATGGGCAAAACGGTTGACGTGCTTGTTGAGGGCTACGACTCTTACAGCGACAGCTATTACGGCCGCTCTTATATGGACGCGCCCGACATTGACGGCAACATTGTTTTCACCTCGGGCTATAAGATAGACGACGGCGAAATAGTCCCCGTAGAGATTTTTGACAAGGACGATTATTCACTTATAGGAGAAGCAGTATAAAATGAATCTGCCGAATAAACTTACAGTAGTACGCATAATTCTTACCCCGATATTTCTTGCGATAATTCTGAGCGGCTCGGAATATAACTTCCTTTTGGGGCTTGCCGTTTTTGCGGTTGCTTCGATAACCGATTTTCTTGACGGCAAAATCGCGCGCAAAAACAAGATTGTTACCGTTTTCGGTCAGCTTGCCGACCCCGTTGCCGACAAAATCCTTACAACTGCGGCGCTTCTTGCGTTTATGCAGTTCGGGCTTTGCAGCATATGGATTATTATGATAGTCCTTTT
Source organism: Ruminococcaceae bacterium UBA6364 (assembly GCA_002440045.1). Classification (GTDB taxonomy): domain Bacteria; phylum Bacillota; class Clostridia; order Oscillospirales; family Acutalibacteraceae; genus DTU089. Next base: position 12,131 of record DJRI01000155.1, read on the forward strand.
AAGGGAGTTTACAATTACGTCGTTCAGGCTTGTTGCCACGGCGCAGGGCGTTGTTATTCCGGCGAATATTTACGGCAAATTAAAAACCGTGTCGCAAATGGTATTTTCAATAGTCATAATGATTTTGGCACAGCTTGAAAAAAGCGGCGTTCTGGGCGAAGCGTTCCCGATAAAAGCCGTCTCGAACGGGCTTTTGTGGATAACCGCCGTGCTTTGCGTCGTTTCGGGCGTGATTTATGTAAAGCAGTCGGTAAAGCTTATCGACTTTTCCAAATAATACGGAGGAAGAAATGAAACTATACAACTCACTGTCTCATACTAAAGAAGAATTTGTAACAAACGAGCCGGGCAAGGTCAAAATGTATACCTGCGGCCCCACTGTCTATCACTTTGCGCATATCGGCAATTTAAGAAGCTACATATGCGAGGACGTGCTCGAAAAATATCTTCGCTATAAAGGCTATGACGTAAAAAGAGTTATGAACATAACCGACGTCGGCCACCTTTCGTCGGACGCCGACGAGGGCGAGGATAAAATGATAAAGGGTGCAAAGCGCGAGCACAAAACGGTTATGGAAATTGCAAAATTCTATACCGACGCGTTTTTTGACGACTGCAAAAAGCTCAACATCAAAAGACCCGATGTTGTAGAGCCTGCAACTGCGTGCATTCCCGAGTTTATAAAAATGATAGAAGGCCTTATCGAAAAAGGCTATGCCTATATTGCGGGCGGCAACGTGTACTTTGACACGTCAAAGCTTGACGAATATTATGTTTTCAACAAGCACGACAGCGAAGAGCTTATGGTCGGCGTGCGCGAGGGCGTTGAAGAGGACTCAAACAAGAGAAATAAAAACGACTTTGTTCTGTGGTTTACAAAATCAAAGTTTGAAGAACAGGCTTTAAAGTGGGATTCCCCCTGGGGTGTCGGCTATCCCGGCTGGCACATAGAGTGCTCGGCAATAAGCTTAAAGCACCTCGGCGAAAGGCTTGACATTCACTGCGGCGGCATAGACAACGCGTTTCCGCATCACACAAACGAGATTGCGCAAAGCGAAGCATATATCGGTCACAAATGGTGCAATTATTGGTTCCATGTGCTTCACCTTAACACGTCAAGCGGCAAAATGAGCAAGTCAAAAGGCGAGTTTTTAACCGTTTCGCTTCTTGAAAGCAAGGGCTACGACCCGCTTGCCTACAGATTTTTCTGCTTGCAGTCGCACTACAGAAAATCGCTTGTTTTCTCATACGAAAACCTTGATAACGCCGCGGGCGCTTATGAAAAGCTTATAGCAAAGGTTGCGCTTTTAAAGCCCGACGAAAACGACGCGCTTGACGAAGAAGCAATCAAAACTCTTCGCGAGTCGTTTGAAAAGGCGCTTGACAACGACATTAACACGTCGCTTGCCGTGACGGTTCTTTATGACGTTTTAAAGGCGAAAACAAACGACAAAACAAAAATTTATCTTCTTAACGACTTTGACAGAGTGCTTTCTCTTGACCTTGTAAAAAAGGCAGGGGAGTTAAAAACGGAAGAAAAAACGGATAAAGACAGCGATGTTGACCCCGAGCTTAAAAAGCACGTTGAGGAGGAAATAAGAAAAAGAGCCGAGGCTAAAAAAGAAAAAAATTGGGCTGAGGCAGACAGAATACGCAACGAGCTGCTCTCAGCGGGCATAACGCTTCTTGATAAGCCGAATGGCGTTGTGTGGAAATTAAACGACGGTACGGAGAATTTTTATGACAAGTAAACAGCGCGCCGAATTAAGAGCGCAAAGCAACACGCTTGAGCCGGTTTTTTATATAGGCAAAGAGGGCATAACACCCGCTTCGGTTACTCAGGCAAACGAAACCTTCAACACGCGCGAGCTTTTCAAGGTAAAGGTTCACCTTGAAACAGCGCCAAAGCCAGTAAAAGAGCTTGCGGCGGAAATTGCCGAAAAAACCTCAAGCGAGGTGGTAAGCGTTGTCGGCGGAACGATTGTTCTTTTTAAAATCAATCCCGTTTTAAGACAGAAGGAAGCCGAAAAGAAAAAACGCGCCGTCGAAAAGAAAAAGCGCGAGGCTCTTGAACGCAGAACAGAGCGCAACAGAAAAAAATACGGCGCAAAATAAAAAATAAACGCAGGCACAGCCGAATTTCGGCGGAATGTCTGCGTTTTCGTTTTATATTGCTATTGCAAGAAAAGCGCGTAGGTGTTATAATAAAATGTAATTTTATATTGCAATCACCGATTAACCGGCGCTTTTCGGCGCTTTCGGTTATTCGGCGGTTACTATTCGGGTATATCGGGTGATGATTTGAGCAGAAAGAAATGGATAGTCTCGGGGTGCGACAAAGACCGCGCGGCGGAAATTGCCGAGAATTGCGGAATAGAGCCGTTCGCGGCGTATATTCTTTGCTCACGCGGGCTTTCCAGCGAAGAGGCAATCGACGCCTTTTTACAGGACGCCGAGCTTTGCGACCCCTTTTCGCTTCCGGATATGGAAGAAGCATGCAGAAGAATAGACATTGCTTTGGAAAACGGCGAAAGAATTACCGTGTTCGGCGATTACGACGCCGACGGCGTAACCTCTACGGCGCTTTTATATACATACCTTTCAAAATTGGGCGCGAATGTCGATTATTACATTCCAGACAGAGCAAGCGAAGGGTACGGAATGAATCTTGCCGCAATAGACGAAATAAAATCACGCGGAACAGCCCTTATAATCACCGTTGACAACGGCATAAGCGCTGTTGAAGAAATAGCATATGCAAAAAAGCTCGGAATAGACACGGTTGTGACGGACCATCACAAAGCGGGCGATGTGCTTCCCGATGCCGCCGCCGTTGTTGACCCGCACATAAAAGGCGCTGAGTGCGAATTTCAAGAGTGGGCGGGCGTAGGCGTTGCGTTCAAGCTCGTCTCGGCGCTTGAGGGCGACGAGGGCTACAGCCTTCTTAACGAATACGCCGACCTTGTCGCATTGGGCACTGTTGCCGATATTGTGCCGCTTAACGGCGAAAACCGCACGCTTGTAAAGGCGGGCGTGAACCTTATGAGCTATCAGTCAAAAAAACGGACCTTGAGATTGGGCATAAAGATTCTTGCGGAAAGGGCGGGCATTAAAGAACGTCAGCCGATTTCCGCGGGCGACGCCGCATATAAGCTTGCGCCGAGAATAAACGCGGCGGGCAGAATGGGCTCTGCCCAAAGGGCGTTAAAGCTTCTTCTTACAGATGATGAGCGAGAGGCGTGCCGTCTTGCGGAGGAAATAAACTCCGAAAATTCAATGCGCCGCCGCATTGAAGAGGAGATGACGCGCGAGGCTTTTGCCAAAATCAGGAAAAATCCAAAAAATGAATGTGCGCGCGTAATCGTCGTTGACGGCGAGGGCTGGCACAGGGGCGTTATAGGAATCGTCGCTTCAAGGATTGTTGAAAAATACGGCAAACCCGTAATAGTCATTTCGCGCGACGGCGGTGAAGCAAAAGGCAGCGGCAGAAGCGTCGAGGGCTTTTCGCTTTATGACGCGCTTTCGTATTGTTCCGACATTTTAACGCAGTTCGGCGGCCATACGCTTGCCGCAGGGCTCAGCCTTAATTCGGACGATATAGAAGCATTTGCAAAAAAAATCAACGAATACGCAAAAGAGCATCCCGTACCGCCGCAAACGCTGAAGCTTGCCTGCAAGCTCAACCCAAAATCCGTCGGCAGAGGGCTTTTGCCGTCGATAGCCTTGCTTGAGCCGTTCGGCGCAGAAAACCCCGCGCCGCTTTTCGGGCTTTTCAATATGCAAATAACCGCAATAACTCCCGTCGGCAGTACGCCGAGCTTAAAGCTTTTGCTTACAAAAGACGGCATTTCCGTAAACGCGATGATTTTTTCAAAGGACCCGACGCTTTTCCCTTACAGCATCGGCGACACAATAGACGTTGCGGTTAAGCTTTCCGAAAACGAATATATGGGCACAAAGACAATTACCGTTCAGGTAAAGGATATGCGGCTTTCATCTTCAAACGACGACAAGGTGCTCGCAGGTATCGCTCTTTTTGAAGCGTTTAAGCGCGGCGAAGAGCTTACAGAAGAAGAAAAAAAGCTCCTCTTACCGGACAGAGAGCTTTGCAAAGCCGTTTATAAATATATAAAAGCGCACCGCGGCCACTGCTTTGACTGCGAGGTTGTTTGTTCAAGGCTCGGCTATTCCTCCGAAAAGGTTGCACAGTGCCTTGCGGCTGCTGACGCGCTTTCAGAGGTCGGCGTGATAAAAAGCGACGGCAGAGAGGGCTATGACCTGACAACCGTTGCAAAGGCGGACCTTTACAGCGCCTCGGTGTTTAAAAAGCTTTCACCCGCGTCTGTTTAAAATTTTGTTTATTAAATAAAAAACTGTCAATATTTTATTATCAATCCCAAAAAATAACGAAAGGCGGTGGCTTGTATGGACGAAAATACTTCTGTTGAGCTTATGTACTCGGAGCTTAGAAACAGCGCGGCTGCACAGTTCAACGAAAAAGAGCTTGAAACGCTCGACAAGGCGTTTCTTCTCGCAAAACAGCATCACAGCGGGCAAAAGCGTTCATCCGGCGAGCCGTATATAATTCACCCCATCGCCGTTGCAAAAATCGTGCTCGATTACGGCATGGACTGCCCCTCGGTTACGGCGGCGATTCTTCACGATACGGTTGAGGATACAGACCTTACGCTTGACGAAATAAAGGCGGAGTTCGGCGAAGAAACAGCTTCGCTTGTCGATGGGCTTACAAAGCTCGGCAAAGTGCCGCTCGATATTAAAGACAAGGAAGAACAGCAGGCTGAAAACGTCAGAAAAATGCTGCTTGCCATGTCCGAAGATATAAGGGTCATAATTATTAAGCTTGCCGACAGGCTTCACAACATTCGCACGTTAAACTTTGTCGCTCCCCAAAAAAGGCGCGACAAGGCGCTTGAAACGCTTGAAATATATGCGCCCATAGCGCACAGACTCGGTATTCGCGCAATTAAAGAGGAGCTTGAGGACAGAGCAATAAGCTACCTTGACCCGATAGCCTATAAAGAGATTGAGGACGCGCTCGCAAAACAGGGCAAATCGCACAACGAATTTCTTGAAACCATTAAAGAGCAGGTCGGCGAAAGGGTAAAAGAGGTTGTGCCCAACGCGCATATCGAGGGCAGAATCAAGAGTGTTCACGGCATATACAGAAAAATGTATATGCAAAACAAGAACTTCGACGAAATTTACGATATATATGCTGTTAGAATAATCGTTGACACCACTATTGAGTGCTACGACTGCCTCGGCATAATTCACGATATGTTCAAGCCCATTCCCGGGCGCTTTAAAGACTATATTTCAACGCCGAAGCCCAATATGTATCAGTCGCTTCACACAACCGTAATAGGCAAAGCGGGCATTCCGTTTGAGGTTCAGATAAGAACGTGGGATATGCACAAAACCGCCGAATACGGTATCGCCGCGCACTGGAAATACAAGCTCGGCATAAACGGCAAAGAAAAGTTTGAAGAACGCCTTGCGTGGATAAGACAGCTTCTTGAAACGCAAAAAGAAGCCGACGACGTTAAGGATATAGTAAGAACAATAAAAAGCGACCTTGTTCCCGAAGAGGTTTTTGTGTTCACCCCCAAAGGCGACGTTATAAACCTGCCGTCGGGCGCAACCGTAATAGATTTTGCCTATGCAATACATTCGGCTGTCGGCACAAAGATGATCGGTGCAAAGGTCGGCGGCAGAATAGTTCCGCTTGATTATTGCCTTCAGACGGGCGATATTGTTGAAATTCTTACGTCGTCACAGCCCGGCAAAGGCCCGAGCCGCGACTGGCTGAGCATTGCAAAAACAAGCGGCGCGCGCACAAAAATACGCGCGTGGTTCAAAAAAGAGCGGCGCGACGAAAATATTTCGGAGGGCAAAACACAGCTTGAACGCGAAATACGCCGCAACAAGATGCGCTTCACTGAAGATGAGTACGACAAAATTCTTACGACTCTTTGCGAAAGACAGCATTGCAACTCGCTTGACGATTTTTATGCCGCGATAGGCTACGGCGGAATCCCGTTAACAAGGCTTATGCCGTACATTCGCGACGAATATCACAAGATTTTTGCAAGCGAACAGCCCGAAAAAATCAAAATCACCGAAAAACCGCAAAAAACAAAGCATGCAAGCGGCGAGGGCGTAACGGTAGACGGCATAGACAACTGCTTAATAAAGCTTTCGCGCTGCTGCGCGCCTATTCCCGGTGATGAAATTATCGGATTTATAACGCGCGGCCACGGCGTTTCGATTCACAAGCGCGACTGCCCCAATGTGCCCAAACACCCCGAGCTTGACGAAGAGCCGGAGCGTTGGATTGCCGCAAGGTGGAACACCGGCACCGAGGGCAAAGAGTTTAAGGCGAGCTTAATGCTCACCTGCGAATCGCGCGTTGCCATGATGGCTGACATTGCAAACACGCTTGCAGATATGCACGTTATGATAAACTCAATTAACACAAGAGACGGCAAAAACGGCATAGACTATATTTATCTTACCGTAACCGTCAAGAGTATAGATTTTCTCAACGTCGTCGTTTCGCGGCTCAAAAGCATAAGCGGCGTTGACGACGTTACAAGAAGGAGCAATATATGAGGGCGGTTATTCAGCGCGCCGAAGAAAGCAGCGTTAAAGTGAACGGCGAAACGGTCGGCTCGGCAGGGCGCGGATATATGATTCTGCTCGGCGTCAAAAAGGGCGACGGCGACGAAGAAGCGCGGCTTCTTGCAAGAAAAACGGCGGCGTTAAGAGTGTTTGAGGACGAAAGCGGCAAAATGAACCTTTCGATTCTCGACGTCGGCGGCGAGGCGCTTGTTATTTCACAGTTTACGCTTCTTGCCGATTACAAAAAGGGCAACCGTCCGTCGTTTACCGACAGCGAAGAGCCGCAAAACGCAAAGCGCCTGTATGAGCTTTTTTGCGAGGAGCTTAAAAACTGCGGCATAAAACGCGTTGAAAAGGGCATTTTCGGCGCGGATATGAAGGTTTCTTTAATAAACGACGGTCCCGTTACAATTTGTTTTGATACGGACGTCTGGAATGCAAGGTGAAAAAATGCTTGTTGTAAAACGCCTGCCGTTGGGGCCTATCGGGGCTAATTGCTATATTCTGTGTGACGAAAAAAGCGGCGAGGGCGCCGTTATCGACGTCGGCGGTTTTGAAACGCGGCTTCTTGACGAAATAAGCGGCGCGGGAATTAAAAACTTAAAATATATCCTTTGTACGCACGGCCATTTTGACCATATAAGCGGAATCCCCGAGTTAAAAAAGCATTTTCCCTCGGCAGAAATTTTAATAGATAAAGACGACAAAGACCTTCTTTTTGACGGCGAAAAAAATCTTGCCGACTATTTCGGCGCGGTTTCGCCGCATTTTAAAGCCGACGGCTTGCTTTTTGAAAACGAAGAGCTGTTTCTGGGCGAAACAAAGCTTCGCGTAATGAAAACGCCGGGACATTCAAGGGGCAGTGTCTGCTTTATTTGCGACAAAGAAAAAACTGTTTTTTCGGGCGACACGCTTTTTAAATTCACCGTCGGCAGAACGGACCTTTGGGGCGGAAGCTCGGAAGAGCTTTCAAAATCGCTTGAAAAAATTATGACCTTGCCCGACGATTATAAGGTGTATACAGGGCACAACATTCCGACTACAGTCGGCGACGAGCGGACGGGCAACAGATTTTTCAGAAAAAGATGAACATATATTGCGTTAACCATTCATATAAATATGAGCTTGAAAAGCTTTCAAGGCTTTTCTTTCCGCTCGAAAAATTTGAAATAAAAGACGGCGCGCCCGAAGGGGAGCTTTCGGGGCTTTTATCAAAAATCGCAAAAACGCCTGAAGAAACAACGTTTTTTGCGGTTTTAAAAGTCGGCGAAAAAGAGAGTAAGAAAGAAAAAACACTTCCCTCTTCTTCTGTCGAAAACGAAGAACGCGAGTTAGCCTTAGTCTGCTTTGAAGCTTTTTGCGAGGCTTGCGCCTTTGTGCCCAAATGGGGCATACTTACGGGTGTAAGGCCGTCAAAGCTTATGATGCGCCATATCGAAAGCGACGGTGAAGCCGCCGCCGAAGAATATTTTAAAAACGCGCTCCTCGTTTCGCCCGAAAAAACGCGCCTTGCAAAAGAGGTTGCGCTTTCCGAAAAGAAAATCGTAAATCTTTCAAAAAAAGATTCCGCAAGCCTTTATATTTCAATTCCGTTTTGCCCAACAAGGTGCAGCTATTGCTCGTTTGTGTCGCATTCAATCGCGTCGCAATCGGCTAAAAAGCTTATTCCCGAATATGTCGAAAAGCTTTGCGAAGAAATAAGGCTCACGGCGAAAAAGGCGAACGAATGCGGGCTTAAAATTTTAAGCGTTTATTGGGGCGGCGGCACGCCTACAACGCTCTCTCCCGAAGAGCTTAAAACGGTGCTTTCGGAAATACAAAACAGCTTTGACCTTTCTTCGTGCCTTGAATATACGGTCGAAGCCGGCAGACCCGACACCGTTACAAAAGAAAAGCTTGATGTGTTAAAGAAGTTCGGCGTTACGCGCGTCAGCATAAATCCCCAGACCTTTAACGACGGCGTGCTTAAAGCCGTAAAAAGAAATCACACGGCAAAAGATACGGTCGAAAAATTAAAGCTTGCAAGAAGCGCCGGGTTTGAGTTTATAAATACGGACCTTATCGCGGGGCTTCCCACCGACACCGAAGAAAGCTTTAAAAACAGCGTGCTTGAAGCGATTAAGCTTTCGCCCGAAAACATAACGGTTCATACGCTTGCCCTGAAGCGCTCCTCCGGGATAGTTTCGGAGGGCAAAAGCGCCGAAGCTTTCGGCGGCGATATCGGCAATATGATAAAAATTGCCGAAACAGAGCTTTACAAAGCAGGCTACACGCCGTATTATATGTACCGTCAAAGCAAGTCGCTCGGCAATCTTGAAAACGTCGGCTGGTGCAAAAAGGGCGCAGAGTGCCTTTATAACGTGTTTATGATGGAGGAGTGCCACACAATACTCTCCGTCGGCGCGGGCGCCGTTACAAAGCTTGTTGCAAACGGCGGCGAATATATCGAAAGAATTTTCAATTATAAATATCCGTTTGAATATATCTCGCGCTTTTTTGAGCTTTGCCGCCGCAAAGAGCGAATAAGCGAGTTTGTTGCGGAATATAAATAAAAGAGGGCCTATGTCAAACATCAACAATACGCTTGAGTATATAACAGAAAAAGCAAAAACCCCGCGCGAGTTTATTTCTTCGTGCGAGGACAGATATAACGGAATAATTAAGGGAATAGCAAAAAAATTAAAAGAGAGCGGCAAGACGGAAATAGTTATGCTTTCGGGGCCCAGCTCTGCGGGCAAAACCACAACCGCAAAGCGGCTTAAAGAGTCGCTTGAAGCTTTGGGCGTCGGCAGTATCGCCGTTTCGCTTGACGATTTTTATCTTAACAACTGCGACGCTCCGTGCTTTCCCGACGGCACGCCCGATTTTGAAACGGTTTATGCGCTTGACATTCCGTTTTTCAAAAGCACAATGAACGAAATGCTAAGCAGCGGCAAGGGTCATTTGCCCGAGTTTGATTTTGTTTCGGGCAAAAGAAAAGAACAGCTTAAAGAAGTAACCGTTAAAGACAGCGACGTAATAATCGTCGAGGGACTTCACGCGCTTAACCCGCTTATTACGGCGGGGCTTCCGAAAGAGCGGCTTTTTAAGATATATATAAACGTTTCGTCGAGGATATACGACGAAAAAGGCGACATTGTTCTTAATAAACGCAATATGCGTTTTATCAGGCGCATTGTCCGCGACAGCAATTTCAGAGGAAATTCGGTTGAAAAAACCTTCGGTATGTGGTTAAATGTTTGCCACGGCGAGGATATTTACCTTTTCCCCTACCGCGACAACGCCGATATAAAAATCAACACGGTGCATCTTTATGAAACGTGCCTTTTAAAAAACGACGCCGTAAGGCTTCTTTCACAGGTTGAGAAAAGCTCGCCGTTTTACAGGGACTCGCAAAGACTTTTAAAAAGCCTGTGCAGGTTTCCCTCAATCGACAGTGAGCTTGTTCCCGAAAACTCGCTTTTAAGAGAATTTATCGGATATAAGGAGGAACACGATGCCACAGGAAAATAAAAAGCAAAACGTGCTCGGCGGCGCAATGATACTTGTCATTGCCACGGCGCTTGTTAAGGTAATCGGCGCAATTTACAAAATACCGCTTACGGGAATAATCGGAACGCTCGGCAGGGGCTATTTTGCTTCGGCATACAATATCTATACTCCGATTTACGCAATTTCTATGGCGGGGCTTCCCGTGGCTGTTTCAACAATAGTCGCGCGGCACGCTGCTCTCGGCAGATACCGCGACGTAAAACAGGTTTTAAGGGTAACGTTTCCGCTGTTTATGCTGCTCGGGCTTATCGGCACGGCGGTGCTTCTTATAATGGCAAAGCCCTATGCCGCCTCGGTTAATTCCGAGCTTTCCGTATACAGCGTGCTGTGCATTGCCCCGTCGATTCTTTTCTGCTGTATTATGAGCACCTACAGGGGCTATTACGAGGGATTAAGCAATATGTACCCCACGGCAATTTCCCAGGTTATCGAGTCCATGGGAAAGCTCGTTTTCGGACTTACATTCGCTTACCTTGTAATTAAGTTTGTAAAGGTCGAGGACCGCTCGCTTCTTTATGCCTATGCCGCGGCAGCCGCAATAAGCGGCGTTACTTTGGGCACGTTTTTCGGCGCGATATATACAAACGCAAGGCACAGATTTAAAAAAGACGGCATCACGCGCGAAATGCTTGTTAATTCCCCCCGCGCGCGTAACAAAAAAGCAACGCTTAAAGAGCTTATTTCAATAGCCGTTCCCGCGGCAATAAGCTCGCTTGTGTTGAATGTCACAAACTTTATCGACACATGGGTCATTCAGAACAGGCTTGACGGCGTTGTCGAAAGGCATTATGACAAAATAATGGAGATTTACGGCGCGTCGATTAATGCGGCGGGCGTTGCGAGAGAAGATATACATACCTTCCTTTACGGCGCTTATGACACAACTCTTGACTTTAAAAACCTTGTTCCCACAATAATGATGACCCTCGGCGTCAGCGCAATACCGATTATGTCGGCGGCAATGGCAAGAAGGGATTTTAAGCTTGTAAACAGCACGGTAAACACGGTGTTCAGAACAACAATGCTTATTTCGCTTCCGGCGGGCGCGGGCTTTTTGGCGCTTTCGGAGCCGATACTCTCACTGCTTTATAAAGGCACCGAAAACGAAGCCGGCATCGCCGTTGCGGCGCCAATACTTGCGCTTTGCGGCGTAATTATGCCGCTTTTAACGCTGTCGTCGCCGCTCACAAATATGCTTCAGGCAATCGGCAGGGCAGATGTTCCCGCAAAGGCGATAGGCGTCGGGTGCGTGTTCACAATTGCGCTTGACTTTGTGCTTATCGGTATACCGGCAATTAATATAAAAGGCGCGGTGTGCGGCTCGGCGCTGTTCTATATTATATGTATAGCGTTTAACTATTCCGTCTTAAAGCGCGAAACGGGCATCAGGCTCGATATTAAAACCGTGTTTATAAAACCGTTTATCGCGGCGGCGCTTTGCGGCGTTTCGGCTTACGGCAGTTATAAGCTTTTAAGCTCCGTTCTTACCTTCGGCAACCCCGACGGCAGACTTAACGGCGCGTCGCTTTCGTGCCTCATTTCAATCGTTATTGCGGTCGCGGTTTATGCTTTGGCGGTGCTTTTGACAAAAACTATTGTAAAAGCGGACGTTTTAATGCTCCCGAAGGGAGAAAAAATCGCGGAAATACTTGAAAAATATAAACTTTTAGGTTAGAATATATAAAGCTTCATAAGTAGGGATTGAAAAATGAAAGCGGATTTTGAATTTAAAGATAAATACAATTTTAACGACCTTGTCGAAATAATAAAAATACTCCGCGCCCCGGGCGGCTGCCCGTGGGATGCCGAGCAAACTCACACCTCAATCCGCGAGAATTTTCTTGAGGAAACCTACGAGGCGCTTGAAGCTATCGACACAGGCAATAAAGAGCTTTTAAAAGAAGAGCTGGGCGACGTGCTTTTGCAGGTCGTGCTTCATGCTGACATTTCAAGAACGGACGGCGATTTTGATATTGACGACGTTGCCGACGGAATTTCAAAAAAGCTCATAATACGCCACCCCCACGTTTTCGGCGACGTTACGGTCGGCTCTACCGACGACGTTTTAAAGAATTGGGACGATATTAAGCGCAAAACAAAAAATCAAAAAACGCAGACCGACGCCATGAACGCCATCCCCGAAACCTACCCCGCGCTTATGAAGGCGCAAAAGCTTCAAAGCAAGGCAAAAAAGGCGGGTTTTGATTGGGACAGTGCCGACGGCGCGTTTCAAAAGCTTTTTGAAGAAGCAAATGAGCTTAAAGAGGCTGTAAAGTCGGGCGACGAAAACGCTGTACAAGACGAAGCGGGCGATTTGCTCTTTTCTGCCGTGAACGTCGTAAGGCTTTGCGGGGCAGAGGCCGAAACCTCGCTTGAGCTTGCTTCAAAAAAATTCAGAAAACGCTTTTCTGTCGTCGAAAAGCTCGCAGGCGAACGCGGAATAGATATGAAAACCGCCGGCCTTTCGGTGCTTGACGCGCTTTGGGACGAAGCCAAAGCAACCTTAAAAAACTGATGTAAAACAAAAGGCGCATTAAAAAAGAAAAATAACGGCGCGCCTTTCGTAAATAAAAAAACGGAGGAATTCAAAATGAATAAGACAGAACTTGTAAATGCAGTAGCAGAAGCAGCAGCACTTTCCAAAAAGGATGCCGACAAGGCGGTTGCAGCGGTTTTCGGTGCTATCGAGGGCGCTCTCAAAGCAGGCGACAAGGTTCAGCTTGTTGGTTTCGGTACATTTGAAGTTCGCGAAAGAGCAGCTAAAGAGGGCAGAAACCCCAGAACAGGCGAAACTCTTAAAATAGAGGCTTCCAAGGTTCCCGCATTCAAGGCAGGCAAGGCTCTTAAAGACGCTGTAAAATAATTGAATTTGTAATTTTTAAAGGCTGTTGCCCACACGGGCAACAGCCTTTTTTGCGTGCAATCAGATTGAAAAATACGCAAAAATTGCGTATTTTAAAAACTTAAAACACGCAAAAGCTGCGTATAAATAAATTTAAAAACGCGCAAGAATTGCGTATTTAAAAACAAAAAAACACGCAAACGCATTTTTAAAAAATCTTTTGCTTTGAGATGCGAATCTATTCTTAATTAAATACGGCTTGCACGTAGGGTGAATTTTTTATAAATAGTTTTACGAAAAAATTCCGGAATCTTTAAATTCAATCGGCACAAGCAACAAGGAGGGTTGTTAGCTGACAGCTAACGGCTTAAAAGGTAATTTGTGGAACAAGAACAAAAACAAACGGCAAACTTCTTGTGAAATCTGCCGTTTATTTGGTGCGGAAAAAGGGACTTGAACCCTCAAGAACTATCGTTCACATGAACCTGAATCATGCGCGTCTGCCAGTTCCGCCATTTCCGCATATTAAGTTTTTGCCCGCTGTTCTTTTGCGGGGCGTTTGCGGCGGAGTTTGATTTAAGATGAAGCTTACTTCAATTTGTTCCGCAGCGCAAAGGCGTTTTGCGGTGATGCCGACCGTTTTTGAAGCGCGTCGCGAAAGCGAAAATCGCGCCGGGCGGAATTCCCGAAACCGCTAAGATATTTTAGCATAACGGCGGCACGCTGTCAACCAAAATTTAGGCGAATAAGAACGGCTAATAAGAACGGCACGGCGTTGCTTTATTAAGAATCAATGAAGATTATTAAATATTAATAAAGATTGCCGAGAATTGTGGCAAAGAGAAAAATATTATGATAAAATAAATTAAATCTATTGAAAGGGGCAAGCGCATATGAAAAACAGGCGGTCGGTGTATATAAAAAGCTTTTTAAAGCGGCTTAAAGCTTCAGGCGTCCGTGTCCCCGTTTTGATTTTTGCCGTTCTTGTTGCCACGGCTGTAATTATCGGCGTGGCGGTTTCCAAAGGCTCTTCGGGCGGCAAACTTGTCGTTTGCCTTGACCCCGGGCACGGCGGCGAGGATTTCGGCACGGTGGATGCTTCAGATGAGCGCTGGGAGAAGGTCGATAATCTTGAATTTGCGCTTCTCGTCAAGGAAAAGCTCTGCGAGGGCGGCGCCGAGGTCATAATGACGCGCGAGGAGGATAAAACCGTATCTTTGAGCGAGCGCTGTAAAAAAGCGAACAGGAAAAAAGCCGATTATTTTATATGCCTGCACAGAAACGGCTCCGACAACACAGAGGCAAAAGGCGTTGAAATTTGGATAAGCGAAAACGCCGGCAAAAAAGAAACTCTTCTTGCCGAAAACATTTTAAAAGAGCTTAAAAAAGTCGGCATTTCCGACGACAGGGGCATTAAAAAAGGCTTTCGCGACGACAGCGCAACCGATTTTTACATAAACGCAAACACAAATATGCCGTCGTGCCTTGTCGAGATGCTTTTTGTTACGAACGAAGAGGATAACAAACTTTTTGATGAAAACAAAGAAGCCTTCGCCGAGGCTGTTGCCGACGCGATTCTTAAAACTGCAAAGTGATTTTTATGAAAAAAAGAGATTTTAAGAACAAAAAGCTTCTGCGTTTTATTGCCGCCGCGCTTTCTGCCGTAACAGCCGCGTGTATTGTTATTTATTCAATGCCCGATTTTTCGGGAAAAGAGTATATTTTTTCGGGAACCGAAAGCAATTTCGCGGTGGCGCTGACGTTTGACGACGGGCCGTCGGATTAAGCATAAGAGGGTCGAACTCAGTACGGTTTTAAA
>DJRI01000123.1 GCA_002440045.1 Ruminococcaceae bacterium UBA6364
AAAACACAAACAAATCCTCTTCGCCGCCGCATGAAAGCATTGAAAGCGTGTCGCGGTAAAGCTTTGTGTTTTCAATTACCAAAAGCCCTGCTTCACCCTCGCCGATTACAAGCGGCCTGTCTAAAAATTTGAACGCAACGGTCATATTATCAAAAACCTTTCGTCGGTATCTATTATATTGCTTTTTCGTTCGCCGACAATAATTTCCATTTTTGAAAACTGCTTTTCGGTTATAATTAAAACTTCAACAATCCCGGCGGGCGGCTTTTTCTTTTTAAGGCTTTCGCAAACTGCCGCGGCGGCATTTTGATTGACGGCGATTTTTGAATAAACCGATTCCTGCATCATTATGAATCCGCTTTTAATCAAAAATTTTCTGAATGCGGTGTATTCGCGCCGGTCTTTGGCGGTTTTTGTGGGTAAATCAAAAAGAACAAGCACTCTCATAAATCTATAACTCATTATTCTGTTTCGGGAAACTTCAGCAAAGAAAAGTCGGACTGCTCGACGGCGGCAAACACGCTTTTTGAATAAATGCCTATTGTGTTTAAAAGCGTGTTTACTCTGCCGTCTGTTTTTAATTCGCTGTTTAAAAGATTAATCAAGCCGTATTTAATGTCTTTAGTAAAATCGTTCACGTTATTTTCCTTTACAAACCTGTCGACAATAGGTCTGAAAGGTTCCATTAAATCACAGCCCAAATTAAACTGGTTAAAAATATTGTCGTGAAATAAGCCGAGCTGTGTATTGTAGCCGCAGGAAACGATTTCTCGGTTAAAGCACGAAAGCAATATGCTGTAGCCGTAGTCCAGCGCGGCGTTTTCGGGGCGGTCGTCGTTTCGGCTGAAGTCTTTTCCGAAAAGCGCGTTAAAATACACCTTGGCGGCGTGACCCTCGCGGTTTGAAGCATCGTTAAACTCAAGCTCGTCTATATACTTTAAAAGCATTTCATATTGCACAAGCCCGAAGTGCTTTAAAACTTTTGCCTGATTTTTAATTTTTTGCGCCACAATTTCCGTCCAGACGCGCTGTTTTGAAAAATCGTCCCATTTAATCTGCTTTTTCAGCCGCGAACTGCAATCGTGACTGCCGTAAAGCGACATAAGCTCTGAACAGGGATTGCGCTTTTCATCGCAAAATATTACGTTCGTCTTGTTTTTTATAAGGTTGCACAAAAGTGCGGTTGTCACCGAACACGAGGTGTTTTCGACAATTAAAACGGAAATATCGTCAAGATAAACCTTTAAAATGTCGTCAACATCACGCACAACAAGATACCCCATATTGTAATCAAGTTTAGACGGTTTTGTAACCGCAACAATGCGCCAACTCATAACGCCCCTCCTCAAAGTATTTTAAAACAGTGATAACTGTTTCTCTTTTGATTCTTTTTCGTGCTCAACAAGAGTTATCTCTTGCTCAAAAAGTCCTGTAACCGACTGGTTTATAAGTGTTATTTTTTCAACGTTTTTAATATCCGATATTTTGGAGTTAAGCTTAAAGCCACCTGACGAACTGCTTCCGCCAATCATTGTCAAATCGCCCGTGGATGCATTTGCGTGAAGGATATTAATGATTCCGCCCAAAACATAGCACTGCTCACCGGGTTTTAATGCAATGAACTTTTCGCGGCCGTTTTTCATAATGTTGCATACCGTTTCGGTGCGCGATTTAAAAACAGTCTCGCTGAGCTTGTAAAGAATTGCATCGTAAAGATGTATACTCTTTTCAGGCGATATTCCGTCAAACGCAGTCGCTTCATATTGGCAATCCTTTGAACGTTTTTTTAATTCAAGCACTTTATTATTGAATTTGAACACTTTTTTAATATATACTTCGTCTTCATACGGCAACACAAGCTGTGTGCGCGGGTTAACGGTGACGCGTGCACCTTTGTCGCTTTTGCCGGTCAATGTCATTCTGAATCCGTCAAACGAAAGACATGCGCCGAGCTTTACGCAGGGAATAACCACTTGTGCCTTTGTTTTAACAAGCTCGTATTCGGAAACATATTTTTCGGGGTTTTCAAGATACTCTTTTTCTCTGTATATCTCAATAGGCACAAGTCTTAAAACATCATTATTTTTTTCGCGGTATTTCACAAGTGAGAAATATGCGGTAGACGCACTGTCAAATCCGCCGTATTTTGAAATATCCGCCTTTGGACCGCCTGCCTTTTGCGGCACCTGACCGCCGCCTTTTTTCTGAATTGTCGCATTAAACAGCTGTCCCGTTCCTTTGCCGGAATACCTTGTGTAGCGGATATTGTTTTTTGCCATTGTGTTTTTAACGATATTCATTGAGCGGTTGTTTTCGGTGTCCCACGCGCCTTTCACAGGATAATCAAACATTCTGTTAAGGCTGTAGCTGCCCGTGCCGTTTTGCGAAAGCCCGTCAATGAACCTGTTTAAATTGCAGGTGACTTTAACATCGTAAACATTGCCGACAACAATGTTAAGATATGCGTCTTTTGCGTGGTGATAGTCGTTAACCTCGCGGCATTTGAGCATTTGAACACGCTCGTTTCCGGTTTTGTTTTTGCTGTCGTCACTTCCGTGCCTGAAATCCGAAACAAGGCTTGCTTTGACATAAACGATTCTTGTGCCGTCTTTTTTATAAAAGTCCTCAAGAATATGCGCAACCGCCTTTGTTGCCTGGCGCGTTTCGACAAGCTGGCGCGAAACAAAAGCCGAAAGCTCTTCATATGTAAGCGCCGTGCTTCTTGTGAGCCTGTTGTACTTTTCAGACGATATAAACTTCTTTGCCAACAGCTCTTGCCAGAACCCGCGTCTATTTTCTCTTATTTCGCGGCTTATGGGGTATTCGTCGCTTTTTTTGCTGTTTGCGGGTCTGTAAACAAGCACGCGGTTTGAAAGGCTGTCGTCTTTAATTTTTGAGCGCGGATAAATATGGTCTATATCAAAATCCGACCTGCCGCTCATAAGCTCTTCAAGGTCTATTCTTCGCCCGGTGTACATACACTTACCGAGCTGTGTGTAATAAAGATAAAGCTTGTCGCTTCTTAAATCCTCGTCGGAGTGCTCGTTTAACGAGTTATAAAGCTCGCGATATGTTTCTTTATACGGCTCGTAATTCTCAAGAAACTGTGATTTTCTTGAAAGCTTGCGGCCGTTTCCGTCGGCGCCCTTTGCAACCTCGATAAAAATCTTTTTCGGCGGGTGCTTCATTATTTTTTCTATCTCTTTGGTTATTAAAAGCGCGCGGTAAATCGGGCGCTTGACCTTGGGCGAAACGTACAGTTCTTCTACGGCCTCTTTAACAGTAATATTCTCTTTAAAGCCGCTTTCTTCGCTGATTTTTCTTTCAAAGGTCTTGTTTTCGTCGCCGTCACAGCAAAAGTCGTTTGAATAAAGAAGCTCGTTCAAATTAAGATTTGTTTCCCACATAGCTGTAATAATGTTAACGCACTCGCCGCTATCTTTTTTGCATGCAATAACCTCGGTCAAAAATTCCTTTGACAGGTTGCCCCAACCTGTGTATTTGAGATTTGCAATCGCATCGATTTCTTTAGTTGAAAGCTTGTTTGAAAACAACTTTTTAAGGCGGCTTTTTAAAAGCTTTTTGTCGTCGCCGAAAATGGTAATGGCGGCTATTGCCGCTTCTTTTTCGTCAAAGGTCAAGTTCTCGTAACGCTTAAAGTCACTGAAAGATTTAAGCGTAGATTTAAAATCGCCGTCAAAACCGCTGAGAGTTTCAAACTCTTTGCCCTGCGATTTCAAGTAATTTTCAAGAGCTTTTTTTGTTACCTTTCTGCCTTTTGTAAACAGTTCGTTAAAGATTCCCTGCTTAGTTTCAACGCTTGGCTTTTTGCCGTCGATTTTTAAATTGTTAAGCTCGTTAAGCACGCAGAATTTTGAATACAAAAGAGAGTTTTTCGGTATAACATCGCAAGTTTTAAGATATGTGCACTTGTTTGTGAGGTTGTTTATAAACCCTTCTGCAGACGCCTCGGTATCAATAACGCTGTTAAAATTCCACGGGTAGATTTTTTCGTTTTCTTTGCCGTCTTTTCTTACCATCCAAAAGCTTTCGGCGTGAGGATTTAAAGGCCCGATGTAATAAGGAACGCGGTAATTGAAAATGCTTAAAACCTTATCTGCAACCGATATACCGTTTTCGTCCTTTTCATTTAAAAACGGCAAATATTCGCGGGCGTTTTCAAGAATTTTTTGAAGTTCTTTTTTCCCGAGCTGCATCGGAATTACGCTGTTGTCTTTAGACACCTGTTTTTGTAAGAATGTGCCTTCTTCAATTTCACCGAACATATCACGGTATGCTTCGTCGCGGCATTCTCCGAGTGTCTTTTTTAAATATTTGTTGAAAGCCTCGCAGCTGCACCTTTTTTCTATCGGCGCATTTTTCTTATTTACTTTGCAATGACCGGAATAGGAAACGTAATTTTCTTTAGCCTTAGGATTTTTGAAAATATCATATTTTTTCTCGGGCAGATATTTATTGACATACTCTTTAAGACGCTTTAAATCTTTGCTGTGTTTTTCATATACTTCGACCTTGGCTTCGGATATATATGCTTTGCCGTTTAAAATAGCGTCAAGAAGCGCAAAATCATAAACCGCTTTTAGCTTTTCGAGCAATTCAAAGCGCTCTTCAAGAAGCACTTCAAAATCTGCCGCGCTTTCGTCAAAGCCCTCCGAAAAGCACACGCTTTTATCTGGCAAATCTTCATCGTCATAGATTTCGCCGAGTTTTACTTTTGAACCGCACAAAGACTTTAAAACAGACACCGCCTGCTTGTCCGTTTTTTTGTTAACTCCGAGAAGCACAAAAAGCTCGTCTGCCTTTTTTGACTTTGTGAGAGCTTTATTTTTTAAAATTTCGATGAATTTTTCGCCTATATCGGGCGAGCAGTCAAAAGTAATTTCGTAATTGTCCGAAAGATAGCTTGTGAACTCTTCAAACACGCTTGCAGAGTCCGGCATTTTTGAAAAATCCGAATCAAAAAGAAAATGCCCTCTGTGTTTTATGATGTGGTGCAAAGCAAGATAAACAAGCCTTATGTCGTGCGGCTCTTCATTGTTTATAAGCTCGCTTCTTAAATGATAAATTGTTTTATACTGTTTGTGAAAATCCTTGTCGGTATAGTTTTTGTCGGCGAAAACAGCATATTTTTCACCCGTGGACTTGTCCTCGGAATAAAGGTCGCTTTCTTTAAGGCGGATGAAAAACGACGGGTCAATCTTGCATATTTCTTCGCTGAAAAGAGACTCCAAAAGGTCAAGCCTTTGGCGTGCGCGCTGAAGTCTGCGGCGCTGTCCTCTGAAAAGGCGGCGTTCAACGGCGGTGTCGGCGTTTTCGGTCATATGACTGCCCCACATGGCGTTGCCTTTGAATTTTAAAATGTTGTAGTCTGTGTCCGTGACAGCCCAACCGACAGAATCAGTGCCGATGTCAAGCCCCAAGTAATAATCCTTCTGCATTTTTTTACTCCTCTGAAAAAATTTTTTGTAAATTTATTGACAAAAACAAAAACGTATGATAATATGACATTGTCTCACTACCTTATGAGATTTACACTACACGTTCAAATAACGATTTATCGAACACGTTGCTTTGTTGCAACCTCACAGAGTGTGAGCTTTAAGACCTGCTTTGCGGGTCTTTTTTGTTGCCCAAATAAAAAAGACTTAAAACCGCGTTTTTGACGTTTTTTGTCAATTTGCAATAAATTCCAACAAAATAGTAACATAAAAATATTCAAAAGTAAATACACATTTGGCGCCATAAAAGGCGAAAGTCCCGTTTTTGGTACAGGTATTTTAAAGCTTTTCGCAAAAAAAGTTAAATTAAGCATAAGAGATACCCTATAATAATTTGATTTTTACCGCCTTTCGGCTAGCAACACAAAAGACAGAGTGCAAAACCGCACCCTGTCTTTTTACTGTATTCTATAAAATTATGCAAATAAGCCCGCTGCAGCCTTCGTTAATTATGCGCTCAAGCGTTTCGCGTATTTTAAGCCGCGCGTCGTCGGGCATATGGCAAAGCTTGCTTCGCAAGCCCTCGT
>DJRI01000142.1 GCA_002440045.1 Ruminococcaceae bacterium UBA6364
CAATGTCGTTTGCTCTTATTTTGTTTCTTGAAAGAATATAGACCTCTCTGAAAATGCCCGAAAGCCTGAAAAAGTCCTGGTCCTCAAGATAAGAGCCGTCGCACCATTTGACGTTAAGCACTGTAATTCTGTTTTTGCCGGGCTTTAAAAAGCGCGAAATATCAAATTCGCTTGTGCAGTGGCTGACCTGACTGTAACCGACAAATTCACCGTTTACATAAAGATAAAAGCACGACGCAACGCCCTCAAAGGTAATGATGTTGTCGCGAAGAAGCATTTCGTCGCTCACAAAAACGTCTTTAAAATATACGCCGCAGGGGTTGTCCTCGGGCACAAACGGCGGGTCTGTCGGGAACGGATACATAAGATTAGAATAAAGCGGCTTGTCATATTTGCCGATTTTGTAAAGCTGAAAGTTCCCTGGGACCTTCACTTCGTCTAAGCAGTCTGTGTTGTAATTCTCGCAAAACAAACTGTCCGTAACGTCTTCGTACGTGTCAAAATATTTAAAACGCCATTCACCGCAAAGATTGGTGAGATAATACGAGTTGTTTCTGTCGCCCGAAAGCGCGTCCTCAAGCGAATCGTAAGGAATAAAGTATGCGCGCGGCTCAAGCGTGCCGACATGAAGCGTTTTAAGGTCTTTGTGATAAGCAGGTATTTTCATAAAAAACTCCTTTAAGAAAGCATAAATCAGCCGATTAACGGCGTTATTCAGACTTTCGCATTGTTTTTCTTTTTAACGATATACAGAATAAGCGTTATAAGCGCGCAAAACACGGCGCAGCCGAGCGCCGCACCCGAAAAATCCACGGCAAGGTCGGAAATCTGAAAAGCTCTGCCGTCAACAAAAATCTGATGCGTTTCGTCGCTTAAAGCGTAACCCCACGAAAGCGCGGCGGATATAATCGGTTTGAACTTGAAATAACGCGAATAAAAGAGATTGCAAAAAAGGAATCCCAAAAGTGCGTATTCGCAAAAATGCGCAAGCGTTCTTATAACCTCCTGCCCGGGAGAAATGCCGAGAAGCTTATAAATCAGTTCTATAACGCCGCCGCTCGTTTCAGAGGAGTCTGCGGCGGTTTGCGCCGAAAGATAAAAAATGAGCCCGAGAAGAAAAAGTAACGCCGCAAGCGACAGCGCAAAATAAATATGCTTTGATTTTTCAGTCATTTTTAAGTTTCGCTCCGTGTTTTTCAAATTCTTTGCAGCACTCTTTAAGACAGCACACGGCGCACTGCGGCCGCCTTGCAATGCATACTTTTCTGCCGTGGGTCACAACACGGTGGCAAAACGCCGTGCTTTCTTCGGGCGGCAAAAGCTTTTTTAATTCAAGCTCTGTTTTTTTAGGGTCGCGCGTTGAAACCAGCCCCAAAAGATTTGAGATTCTTATAAGGTGCGTGTCGGCAACAACGGCGGGCTTTTTGTAAACGTCGCCGCAAATAAGGTTTGCGGTTTTTCTGCCGACCCCGGGGAGTTTTGTAAGCTCTTCTACCGTGTCGGGCAAAACGCCGCCGTAAACATCTTTGAGCATTTTTGACATTTCGACAATATCGTTAGCCTTTGCCCTGAAAAAGCCGCACGAATGAATAAGCGCTTCAACGTCTTTAACGTCGGCTTCGCTCATTTCGTTTTCGGTCGGATATTTCTCAAAAAGCGCGGGCGTTATAAGGTTAACTCTTGCGTCGGTGCACTGCGCCGAAAGCCGCGTTGCGACAATAAGCTGAAACGGTGTTTTTGCATCGAGTGCGCAAGCGGCACCGGGATATTCTTTTTTTAAAGCTTCAACCGCATAAAGCGCACGTTCTTTTTTTGTCAACCGAAATCTCCGCCTTTCGCCGTTTTCGCTTATTTTAGCATTTTCAACAAATATTTTCAACCGCTTTAAACAAAAGTTATAAATTATATTTTTCTATTGAAATCCACCGCATTTGGGTGTATACTCTAATTGTTAATTTTTCTTAATATTTTTTTGTAGGAGGCAACTATGAAAATCACATTGAAAAAATCATTGGCTGCTTTTCTTGCGCTTATAACGCTTTTTTCGTGCTTCGGTTTTACCGCTTTTGCGGATAACGGCGAAGAATATGCTGTTGTAAGACAGAACTGCACCGTGTACGGCGACCCCAAAACGCAAAAGGGCTTCACTTGGTACACTGCTGCCGATTGCGACAGCGTTCTTCAGCTTGCGAAAGCTTCTGATTTTAACAGAAACGGCTTTACGAATGCACTTGAAGTTCAGGGCACATCTAAAAAATTCCAGGGCAACTATTGCCACAAGGTTGCGGTTACGGGTCTTGAACCCGGCACGACTTATTTCTATCGCGTCGGCAGCCTTAAAAACAACATCTGGAGCAACGTCGGCAAATTTGTAACCGACAACGGCGACAGCAAATTCTCGTTCCTTGCCATTGCAGACGTTCAGGCAAGCAGCTTTGAGAATTTCTATAAGGCTTCACGCGTTATGAAAGAGGCTGTAAATTATAACAAAAACGCCGAATTTATCGTTAACCTCGGCGACTTTGTAAACGACTGCACCAACGACGAGTGGGGCTGGTACGGTGAAACCTTTGAAGAGTTCAACACAAACTACACTCTTGTTCCCGTTGCGGGCAACCACGAAGGCAACCCCACCAACAAGCTTAACCCCGGTTGGTTTGCAAACCAGTTCAATCTTGACGCGGCAGAAGGCTCGCTTCAGGTGAACGGCGTTTATTATTCATACGATTACGGCGACGCACACTTCTGCGTTCTTAACACAAACGATATGTATCCCATGACCGAAGCTCAGCGCAACTGGGTATATAACGACCTCAACGGTTCAAACGCAAAGTGGAAAATACTTCTTATGCACCGCGCGGCATATTCTGCGGGCAAAAACATCAACAAGCCCGACACGCTTGCCATGCGCAAAACGATTATCGAAATCGTTGACAATACCGACGTTGACCTTGTTCTTTCCGGTCACGACCATATGTATATGAGAACCTATCAGGTTAAGGGCGACGCAGTTTGCGAGGATACAAGATATGTAACCGAAATGTACAACGGCAAAGAGGTTACATTCGCTATGGACCCCGACGGCGCTGTTTATGCGCTTCCCGGAACGGCAGGCACAAAGAGATACGCCGTTAACACCGACGCTATCGACCCGATTCTTCAGTGCGCAGAGGTTGCCGAAACGCTTCGCGACCGCGGCGGCGCTTTCGCAAACATCACTGTTGACGGCGACAGACTTATTTATGAAGCGTTCATTGTTAAAGACGATACCTATGAGCTTGAAAAGATTGACGAGTATGCAATCAAAAAGACAACCGCAGGCTCCGCTTCTGACGAACCCGAAAAGCCCACGGACTTTGTCGGCACAATTGACCAGACGGTAATCAACTTTGTAACCGAGATAATCGGCGTAATTGTTACCTACATTACAAAGCTTCTTCCGCAGGTAATAATCGGCTCAATCAAAAAATAATTAATATAGCTTCAAAGTAATTTAAAAGCTGCAAACCGACGGCATAAAACCCGCCGCAGGTTTGCGGCTTTGTTTTTTTAGGGGCTGTAAAAAAAGTCCA
>DJRI01000165.1:0-2218 GCA_002440045.1 Ruminococcaceae bacterium UBA6364
TCACATCATTTTAACACATACAGGCTCAATTCAATAAAGTCAATCGAACCGAAGCTACCGTCGATTAACAAAACCTTTATTTACTTATACGCTTTTTGCCCGTGATTTTAAACGTCATTTCAACCATAACTATCATTAAAACAAAGAATGCCAAAATATAAATCGGCATAATTTTATATCCCAAAATTCCGCCGAGCAAGCCGAACAGCGGCGGAATAAACGTTGAACCGACATAGGCGCTTGCCATTTGTATTCCGATTATCGCGCCTGAATTTTCTTCGCCGAAATTGCTCGGTGTGGAATGAATAATGCAGGGGTAAATCGGCGCGCACCCAAGACCGATTATTATAAATCCTATTTGCGAAACAATAATATAATCCGTCGGAATAAAAAGCAAAACAACGCCGCAGAGCAAAACGCCCGTTCCGAGCTCAATCATTTTTTTGTCGCCCAATTTATCAGTAATAAAGCCGCACAAAAATCTTCCGACGGTTATGCCGATATAAAACAGCGAAGCGAGCCTTGCCGCCTGCTCTGCGGGCATATTTTTCACCGCCGAAAAATATGTGCTTGCCCAGTTCATTGTTGTTGCTTCTGCCGCGCAATATGCAAAAAAGCCGACAAGAAGAAACGGCACGCCTTTTATTTTAAGAGCTTTAATTAAGCCGATGCTTTTCCCGGAAGACGCCGAGGTGTCTTTATTGACCTTCCAGACGGGCAATGTCAAAAGAAGAAGCAAGGCTATTCCCAACTGCAAAAATCCCACTATGCGATAGCCCGTGTTCCAAACGGAATAAGTCAGCGCATAGCTCATAACAAACGGGCTTACTATCGTTCCGACGCCCCAAAAGCAGTGAAGCCAGCTCATACTTTTTGAAGAATAGTGAAGCGCAACATAGTTGTTTAAAGCGGCGTCTATCGCGCCTGCGCCGAGCCCATAGGGAATTGCAAAAGCTATAAGCATCCAAAAGCTTGTTGAAACAGAAAAGCCGAAAAGCGCAATTACCGTTAAAAACACACTGCCCACGGTAACGATTTTTGTGGAAAGCTTTCGCGTCAGTTTATCCGAAAGAAGGCTTGACACAATCGTTCCGCCTGAAATAATCATTGAAATAATGCCCATATAAGAAATGGGCACGTTCATTTCGGCGTGCATAACAGTCCAGCCCGAGCCTAAAAGCGAGTCGGGCAAGCCGAGACTTATAAAAGCTATATAAATAAGTACAAGTAAAAGCGAATACATAGGTTATCCCCCGTTATAAAAGCATTTGCAAAATTCAGACGTTTTCCGCTTTTTGAAGCTGCTCTGCGACAGACTTCACAAGTATTTTATATCTTTTGTGCGTGTCGGCATTTTTTCCGCAGTATTCCCGCGGGACTTCTTCGTTGCGGCTGTAATCAACATAAAGATTATACAAATCGAATTGGTCGCTTGTCAAATCTATATAATGATTGTTAATCTTATTAAAATAATGCGTTCCGCCGCCACTTACACGCACTTTATGAATCGTTCCGCCGAACATATCGCAAACAAGCATTGCCGTTATCGCGCACTGCCCGTACGTCGGGTCGTTATAAAAATCATAATCTTTCTGACAACTCGGAAAAGCCGTTTCTTTGCACCACGCTTCAAGCAAAATTTCAAACAGCCTGTTTATTGAGAGTATAGCCTGATTTTTTCCGTTTTTTCGTTGAATATCCGCAGTGTACTCACTGCCGTAGTATGTAATGGGACGGCACGATTTTGTTTTAAACATTTTAACACCCCGCATTTTTACACCGTGATTTTATCATAACATAACGCCAAAAGCAATTAATACAACTAAATAACTGCATAAATAAGTAAAAACAGCGTGAAAAACCGGGTATTTCGGTACAAAAAATCTTTTGTTTTACAAAAAATAATTCCTGTAAGGTTGACAAATTCACATAACGTGATTATAATATTGGTAACAGGACTCCCCGCACCTCTCAACGATGTGACCCAGGGGAGACATTTTTATATACAGCTATATTTGAATAGACACAATCAGGCATAAGAGCGCCGAACGATGCAGTTCCCTTATGCCTGATTTTATTAATTTAAAAATACAAATCTTAACGGCTTGATTTATCAAAAATTATCGGTTATCCGATTTTTTATTTTTAATAATTTTTACCGCGCGCTTTGCCGTGTAAGGAAGGATATATTTAAATTTATCCTCGGCAACAACCATTT
>DJRI01000165.1:2235-2617 GCA_002440045.1 Ruminococcaceae bacterium UBA6364
GCTTCGGGGTGGTCGCGGTGCAAAGTAATGGCGTCAAACTTACATTTTGTGGTGCAAATTCCGCAGCCTATGCAGCGGTTCACATCAACAACGGTTGCGCCGCAGCCCAGGCACCTTGCGGTTTCTTTTTTCACCTGTTCCTCAGTAAGCGTTGCGTGCGCGTCCTTAAACGTTTTCGGGTCAACGTCGGGGCGCATACCCGCCTCCTGACGGCCCGCGGTGTCATAGTCGGTTACGCTTATATCGTCTTTATTAAGCTCTATAAACTCGCGCTTGTTTCTGCCGATTGTCATATGGCCGTGCTGAACGTACCTGTGAAGGCTTTCTGCCGCCTCGTGTCCCGCGGCGATTGCGTCTATTGCAAATTTCGGGCCTGTGTAAA
>DJRI01000165.1:2654-3393 GCA_002440045.1 Ruminococcaceae bacterium UBA6364
CGGCAACGGGATAATTGCCGTGGTGATACTCAACCTTTGTATCTTTTAAAAGCTCGCCCCATTCAACCGTCTGACCTATTGCGAAAATTATTTTTGTTGCGGGCACGGTAACGGTTTCGTTTTCGTCATATACGGGTGAAAACTTTTTGTTTTCATCGAAAACGCGCGTGCATTTCTTGAAAACGATTGCCGTTGCTTTGCCGTTTTCAACAACTACCTCTTTCGGGCCCCAGCCGCATTTGATTTCAACGCCGTCCTCTTCGGCTTCTTTAATCTCTTCTTTTGTAGCGGGCATAATATCTTTGCTTTCAAGGCAAAGCATAGTGACTTTTTCGGCTCCGCTTCTTGCGCTTACTCTTGCCGCGTCAATAGCAACGTTGCCGCCGCCGACAACAACCGTTTCATCGTCAAAACTGCAGTTGCCCGTGTTGGCTTTTTTAAGAAATTCCACCGCAGTTGTTGTGCCCTGTGCGCGGTCATTAGGCACATTCGGGTATCTGCCGCCGCAGCAGCCCACGGCAACATAAAACGCCTTATAGCCGTCTTTTCTCAAATCCGCTATGGTTACATCCTTGCCGACTTCAACACCCGTTTTAATTTCGACGCCCATTTCTTTCATAATTTCTATTTCGGCGTCGATAACATCTTTTTCAAGCTTATATGAGGGTATGCCGTAAGTAAGCATGCCGCCCGCTTTTTCGTTTTTCTCAAAGACGGTGGGATAGTAGCCCATCTGCGC
>DJRI01000165.1:3409-7248 GCA_002440045.1 Ruminococcaceae bacterium UBA6364
GACCTGCCGGACCGCCGCCGATGATTGCGACCTTTTCTTTCCAGCGGCCTCTGTTTGAAGCGACAACAATTTCGGGAACATATCTGTGCTCTTCTTCAAGGTCCTTTGCCGCGATAAATTTCTTTACGGCGTCAATTGAAACCGCACTGTCTATCATACCTCTTGTGCAGGCATCCTCACAGCGGCGATTGCAGATTCTGCCGCAAACCGCGGGGAACGGGTTTTCTTTTTTAATCAGCGCAAGCGCGTCTTTATAGCGTCCCTGCGAAGCCATTTTAAGATAGCCCTGTACTGCGATGTGCGCGGG
This sequence comes from Ruminococcaceae bacterium UBA6364, assembly GCA_002440045.1. Lineage (GTDB taxonomy): Bacteria > Bacillota > Clostridia > Oscillospirales > Acutalibacteraceae > DTU089. The sequence continues at coordinate 3,717 of DJRI01000165.1, forward strand.
GCAGGCCGTTTTGCAGGGAGAAGTGCCCGTATCGTGGCAGTTAATGCGGTTTTTGTCGCGGTAATCCTCGTCCCACTTGTCCTCGCCCCACTTCACTGCGTCCGGGAGCTGCTGTTTCGGATATGTAACCTCGGAGCCGTCTTTTTTACAAAGCTTTTGCCCGAGCTTTAAAGCACCCGCGGGGCAGTATTCAACGCACTGACCGCAAGCGACGCACGCCGCCTTGTTAACATGCGCCCTGTAAGCCGAAGCCGAAAGGTTTGGCGTGTTGAAAAGCTGTGACGTTCTTAATGCATTGCATATTTTGACGTTGCAGTTGCAAATTGCGAAAATCTTGTTTTCGCCGTCGATGTTTGTCACCTGATGAACAAAACCGTTATCCTCGGCGCGCTTTAAAATCTCCATAGCCTCGTCGTATGTAATGTCGCGGCCTCTGCCCGTCTCGCGGCAATAGTCCGCCATATCGCCTACGCCGATGCACCAGCCGTCATAGTCGTCGGCACAGCCTTCGTCAAGCTTTTTTCTGCCGTAACGGCAAGAGCATATCGAAGCGCCTATATGGCCCTCGTATTTTTTAAGCCAATATGAAATATGCTCAATATCGGCAGTGGTATTCTCCATTGAAATTGCTTTTTCAACGGGTATAACGTGCATACCGATACCTGCGCCTCCGGGCGGCACCATCTGGGTGATGCCCGCAAGCGGCAAAAATGTCATTCTTTCAAAGAACATTGCAAGCTCCGGGTGTTTATCCATAAGCTTTGTGTTCATATTTGTATATTCTGCGGAGCCGGGAACGAACAACGGTATCCAATAGTGGCGGTCCTCTTTGTTATATGTTGTGCCTTTGACGGGTCCGTCCTTAGTATATTTGTCGCCGTAGTCGTATTCGAGCATGCCGAGCACCGCAAGCTTTGTTATAACGTCATACGCCGTTTTTTCGTCCATACCGTGCTTTGCCGCCATTTTAAGCATATCGGCATAGGCATATTTTTCTCTTACCTTCATTTCAAGAAGCAGGTCAAGCGAATTTTCCCTTTCTAGCTCGGTCATTTCATCTTCAAAAATGCAGGCAAAACCCCAATATTCGGGGTCTTCGACCTTTATACCCTTCAATTTGCCGTCAAATCTGTCGGTAACACGCCTTACAAACTTCAAAAGCTTGGGGTCCGGGTTTTTGTCGTGCATGTGCGCAGGGATATATTTTTTGCTCATTTCCGGCATTTTTAATGCTTCCTTTCTTTTAATATCCGCAGAAAATTTTATTCGTCAACTTCTATTTCTTTTATTATAAGCTCGTTTCCTGTGACGAGATATGTGTTTTCACTGCCGCAGTACGGACAAATTTTGCCGTGCTCAAGTGTGCCGTAGTTTTTTTCGCAGTCGGTGCAGAATGTTACCGCGGGAATGGTTTCGACCGTAATAAGGCAGTCTTTGAACATTTCGTTTTTTTTGCAGTTCCAGTTCCACACGTCGATAAGATAATCGGGAATCACCGTAGAAACCTCGCCTATTTCAAGCGCAACTCTTCTTACATGCGACGCACCGTTTTCCTTTGCGGTTTTTTCAACGCTGTCGGCAATATGAAACACAACGCCTAATTCGTGCATTACCGTTCCTCCGCCGTTATTTTTGCCACTGCTTTACCCTGTCTTTAAGATAAAGAGCAAGCGCCGCTACGCCCTCGCCCGTTTTTGCGGATATGGGGAATATTTTAATGTTCGGGTTGCGTTTGCGCGCATATTCGCCGACCTTTTCCATATCGAAATCAAAATACGGCAAAACGTCGGTCTTGTTTATTATCATAGCGTCGCAGACTTCAAAAACAAGCGGATATTTAAGCGGCTTGTCGTGCCCTTCGGGAACAGAAAGAATCATCATATTAAACGCCGCGCCCGTGTCAAATTCGGCGGGGCACACAAGGTTGCCGACGTTTTCAAGAATTACAAGGTCAAGGTCTTTTGTGCCGAGCTCGTTGATGCCCTGGCGCGTCATATCCGCGTCAAGATGGCACATTCCGCCTGTGTGAAGCTGAATTACCTTAGCGCCCGTGTACGATATGGTTTTTGCGTCTACGTCAGAGTCGATGTCAGCCTCCATCACACCTATTTTCAAATCGTCTTTTAAAAGCGCAATAAGCTTTGTAAGCGTGGTTGTTTTGCCCGCCCCGGGTGACGACATAAGATTGACAAGAAGCGTTTTTTCGTCTTTCAGCCTGCCGCGCAGTTTATCGGCATCCTTGTTGTTATCTTCAAAAACGCTCTGTTTTACTTCTATAATTCTGTATTTATCCAAAGTGAACACGCTCCGTTCTTTATTGATTCCTATTATATATAACATATTATTTGTTGTCAATAAACAGAAAATTTTGTTAATAAAAATGTTTCAAAACGTTGCGTTCAGGCATAAAAAGCCGCATAAATACCGAATTACACAAACAAAGCACCATTGAAATTTTTGCATAAATTCTTTGATATCGGAAAGTGTTTTTGCTATAATGAAATCAGGTAACTTTGAGTGTTTATGAGGAGCGATACAAAATGACAGGGATATATGATTGCTTCGGTTACGGTCCGGGATATGATGTTTCTTTTGAAGAAAGATACAAATTGATTAAAAAAGCGGGCTTTGACTGTGTAATGTTATGGTGGAGCGACCGGTTTGGCAGAGGAGACGGTTATCAAGAGGATGTAAGGCTGGCAAGAAATGCCGGGTTATTTGTAGAAAATCTCCATGCGCCCGTGCACGAACAGAATAATCTGTCGCTGGATAATTTGAACGGAGAAAACGTATTTCAAAGTTATCTGCAATGCGTGGAAGATTGCTGCGTATACAATATACCGACCGTGGTGATACATTTGCCGAATGATAATTATCCTTTGAATCAAACAGGAATCAGACGGCTGACAGAACTCATAAACAAGGCAGAACAAAAGAATATTCGGATTGCTTTTGAAAATTTAAGTAACATAAAAAATTTGAAAACTGTGTTAAATAAATTCACTTCAAATAATGCAGGGTTTTGCTATGACAGTTGTCATCATATAAATTATGCCCCGAATGAAGATTTGTTGGGAATGTACGTAAATCGTCTGATGGCAATTCATTTACACGATAACGGCGGCATCCGTAATCAACATCAATTGCCATTCGACGGCAATGTTAACTGGAATACAGTTATGAAAAAAATCGCCTTAACAGGATACCGGGGAGCTGCAACTTTAGAACCGATGAATTGGGATTATTCTCATTTGGATATTTGTCAATTTTTGGAATTGGCTTATAAAAAGGCAAATAGACTTGATTATCTGCGAAGATAATACAAAAATCAAAACGCCGTTTCCAAATACATAACAAGGTATTTCACAAAACACCTCGCAAAGAGCATTACACAGTTAGACATATATGTTCACCCCGATTTGGCATCTCAAAGCACTTTTGTAAAGGCGCTTGAAAGTGTGCTTAAAAGCCCCGAAAAGCCTTGTAACACAAGGCTCTCGGGGTTTTTCGCTTGGCGGAGAGCAAGGGATTC
>DJRI01000165.1:7254-7396 GCA_002440045.1 Ruminococcaceae bacterium UBA6364
TCAAAAAGTGACCGATTGAGAGAAGCACAACGCCACAGAGAGATTCAAAGCTCTGTGGCGTTGTGCTTTTTATAGTTAACAGAAAAATGATTAAAAATTATATGATTTTTGATCAGGGTTGCGGGCATAACAGTCGCTGCAA
>DJRI01000012.1:0-591 GCA_002440045.1 Ruminococcaceae bacterium UBA6364
AGGTTGTTATCAAATCGTTATCAAAAGGGGTGGACGAAGTCCGAGAGCCCTTGATATTACCGGTTTTTTAGGCTTTCTGTGATCATTCCCACTCGACGGTTGCGGGGGGTTTGCCTGTTACATCGTAAACTACGCGGTTAATGCCTTTGACCTCGTTTGTTATTCGTGCCGAGACTTTTTTGAGGACAGAAATCGGGATTTCGGTGATTTCGCAGGTCATAAAGTCGTTTGTTTTAACGGCTCTTAAGGCTACGGTATAGTCGTATGTTCTGAAGTCGCCCATTACGCCGACGCTTCTGATGTTAGTTAAAACTGCGAAATACTGGTCGGATTTTACGCCCGCGCTTTCCATTTCATATCTGAAAATGGCGTCTGCATCGCGCAGAATATCAAGCTTTTCTTTTGTTATTTCGCCGATTACCCTTATTGCAAGTCCGGGGCCCGGGAAAGGCTGGCGATTAACAATTGTATCGGGAAGACCGAGCGCTCTGCCGACGGCTCTTACTTCGTCTTTAAATAGCCTTCTTAAAGGTTCGACAACGCCTTTGAAGCGAATATCTTTAGGAAGTCCGCCGACGTTGTGATGGCTCT
>DJRI01000012.1:618-939 GCA_002440045.1 Ruminococcaceae bacterium UBA6364
ATTTGCGCCCGACTCAACAATATCGGGATAAATTGTGCCCTGTGCCAAAAACTCGGCGTCGCTGAACTTTGCGGATTCGTCCTCAAACGTTCTTACAAATTCTTCGCCTATATTCTTACGCTTTGTTTCGGGGTCGGTAACGCCCGCAACTCTTTTAAGGAAGCGTTCGCTTGCATCAACATGAATGAAATTGAGGTCAAATTTTGAAAAGACCTTTTCTATCTCGTCGCTTTCGTTTTTGCGCATAAATCCGTGGTCGATATAAATGCAAATAAGCTTGTCGCCGATTGCTTTTGAAAGAAGCGCCGCGCAAACGGACCG
>DJRI01000012.1:945-3263 GCA_002440045.1 Ruminococcaceae bacterium UBA6364
CACCGCCCGAAAGTCCGAGAATGACGCGCTTATCGCCGACGGTTTTGCGAACAAGCTCGACCTGTTCGTTTATATAATTATCAATTGAATAATCGCACGAAGCTTTGCAGATGCCGAGAACGAAGTTTGAAAGCATTTTAAGTCCGTTTTCGGTACTTTCGGTTTCGGGATGGAACTGAACGCCGTATATCCCCTTTTCGGTATTTTCAAACGCCGCGACCTCGCAATGCTCGGTGTGGGCGATTGCTTTAAAGCCCTCGGGGAGCGCCTTATCGGAAACCTTGTCGGTATGGCTCATAAGCACGGTCTGCTCTAAAGAAAGGCCTGTGAAAAGCTTTGCCGTAATATCTACCGTGCAGGAGGTTTTGCCGTATTCGCTGTTGTCGCAGGAAATAACCTTGCCGCCGTATCTGTCGCACAAAAACTGCATACCGTAGCATATACCGAGCACGGGAACGCCGATTTCGGAAAAGTCGATATTGCACTGCGGAGCGTCGTCGGCATAGACGCTGTTAGGGCCGCCTGTGAGGATTATTCCGATAGGGGCGATTTTTTTGACTTCTTCGGTGGTAAGGCTGTAAGGTTTAATTTCGGAATAAACCTTTAACTCTCTTACGCGCCTTGCGATAAGCTCTTTATACTGACCGCCGAAATCCAAAATAAGAACAGTTTCATTCATATAAACACACCTTATAATTGAAAGCCGAGCTTTTGCCCGGAGTTGATAATCGTGTAACGCCGCCGAGCCGAGTGCACATATTAACGAAATGTACCGTTAAAATTTGTGCATATCGGTTAATCGGGGCTGCTTTTAAACTTAAAAGAATATTAGGACGGCTCTGAAGACAAAGCCGTCCGTAAAATCAGTCTGAATTATTTCATCATACCTGCAACTTCATCGGCGAAGTTGTCAACTCTCTTTTCAAGACCTTCGCCCTTTTCATAGCGAATGAAAGAAGTAAGAGTGATAGCTGCACCGAGAGCCTTTGCGGTATTCTCGATATATTTTGCAACAGTTATGTCGCCGTCCTTAACGAAGGGCTGCTCGCAAAGGCAAACCTCGCTGAAGTACTTTTTGATTTTGCCTTCGATGATTTTGTCAAGAACCTGCTGGGGCTTAGAAGCCATTTTGGGGTCTTCTTTAAGCTGTGCCAAAGCAATTTCTTTCTCGTGAGCAACAACGTCTGCGGGAACAACAGACTCTTTTGCAAACATGGGTCTCATAGCGGCAACCTGCATTGCAACGTCTTTACCCATAACCTTGAACTCTTCTTTTGCGGCAGTTGCGTCGTCGGTATCAAAGATAACCGCAACGCCGACTGTGCCGCCGCCGTGAACGTATGTTACAACGTTGCCGTGGATAAGCTCAAAACGGCGGATTTTGAGGTTCTCGCCGATTGCAAGAATCATATCGTGAAGATTTTCTTCAACCGTTCTGTCGGAGCCGACAAGCTTTGAAGAAAGAAGAGCGTCAACATCGGCGGGCTTTACGGAAGCAACGGTTTTTGCAACGTCAAGACCGAAAGCCTTGAATTTGTCGTTCTTTGCAACGAAGTCTGTCTCGGAGTTAATCTCAAGAAGAACCGTATCCTTAGAAGCTTCGTCTGTATAAGCAATGATAGCACCTTCTGCGGCAATTCTGCTTGCTTTTTTGTTAGCGGCTGCAAGTCCTCTTTCTCTGAGGTACTCAAAAGCTTTGTCCATATCGCCGTCGGCTTCTGTAAGAGCTTTTTTGCACTCCATCATGCCAACGCCTGTTTTTTCTCTTAAATCCTTAACGTCTTTAGCTGTAAATGCCATTGTATTTCCTCCTAAAAAGGGCGGAAAATCTATTCCGCCCGAGATTTTAAAAATTATTCTGCCGGAACTTCTGCGGGAGCTTCCGCTGCAGCTTCTTCAGCCTTGGGGAGAGTCTGTTCGCCCTGACGGCCTGCGATAATGGCGTCTGCCATAGCGCCCGAGATGAGCTTAACCGCACGGATAGCGTCGTCGTTGCCGGGGATTACATAGTCGATTTCATCGGGGTCGCAGTTTGTATCAACGATTGCAACAATCGGAATACCGAGCTTTTTAGCCTCGAGAACGGCAATTCTTTCTTTTCTGGGGTCAACAATGAACATAGCCGCAGGCATTTTCTTCATTTCGGTTATGCCGCCCATGAATTTTTCAAGCTTTTCTCTTTCAAGGTTGAGCTTGATAACTTCTTTTTTGGGAAGAAGGTCAAACGTGCCGTCTTCAGCCATAGCGTTAAGCTGAGCAAGTCTTTTGATTCTTCTTTTGATGGTGTTGAAGTTTGTAAGCATACCGCCGAGCCAACG
>DJRI01000127.1:0-633 GCA_002440045.1 Ruminococcaceae bacterium UBA6364
GCCGATGATATCGCCGGCGTAGGCCTCGTCGATTATCTCGCGCTCCTGCGCCATCATCTGCTGCGGCTGAGATAGGCGCACGGTTTTATCCGCCTGAACGTGGTAGTAATCCGCCCCGCGCTCAAATTTGCCCGAGCATATGCGGAAAAAGGTTATTCTGTCGCGGTGGTTCTTATTCATATTCGCCTGAATTTTAAAGGCGAACGCCGAAAAATTATCGTCAAACGGGTCTACCGGCTCACCGTCCGACATACGCGGCAGGGGGGAGGTGGTCATTTTAAGGAAGTTTTCCAAAAACGGCTCAACCCCGAAATTGGTAAGCGCCGAGCCGAAGAAAACAGGGGTCAGCTCGCCGCGGCGTACCTTTTCAAGGTCAAATTCATAGCTTGCGCCGTCAAGCAGCTCAATTTGGTCTACCAGCTCTGCGCGCTGGTACTCGCCTATAAGCTCATCTAATTTTTCGGTATCGGTAATATCGCACTTTACGGCGCTTAATTTATCCTGCCCGCGGTGGAACTCTTTAAAGGTGAGAATTTCGCGCTTGTCGCGGTCAAAAACGCCCTTAAAGTCAACCCCGCAGCCTATGGGCCAGTTGACGGGGTAGGTGCCTATGCCGAACTCCTTTTCAAGCTC
>DJRI01000127.1:708-3739 GCA_002440045.1 Ruminococcaceae bacterium UBA6364
ATCGGAATATGCCGCATAGCGCAGACCTTAAAGAGCTTGCGCGTTTGCGCCTCAATACCCTTTGCCGCGTCAATCACCATTACGGCGCTGTCAGCCGCCATAAGGGTGCGGTAGGTGTCCTCCGAAAAGTCCTGGTGACCCGGGGTATCAAGAATATTTATGCAAAAGCCCTCGTATTCAAACTGCATTACAGATGAGGTTATGGAAATACCGCGCTGCTTTTCAAGGTCCATCCAGTCTGAAACAGCGTGCTTAGCCGTAGCCTTGCCCTTTACCGAGCCTGCGGTTTGAATAGCGCCGCCGTAAAGCAAAAATTTCTCGGTCAGGGTGGTTTTACCTGCGTCCGGGTGGGATATTATGGCAAACGTCCGTCTGCGTTCAATTTCGGTTTTAAGGTCGCTCACAAAATTACTCCTCTGTTAAAAAATGCCTGTAAATTATACCATAGCATATTATGCCCTGTCAAGCGCGCCTGTTGCAAACCGAAAAAAGTATTTGAAAAAATTTAAAAAAATACTTGACAAACCGAAAAAAACGTTATATAATAGTCGCAAATTTAAGAAAGCACCTGATAGAGGCGCGGATATGATGAGTACTCCACGGTATACGCCGGCAAGCGGCGGTGGGGGAAAGGCTGTTCCGCCGAAGCGCATTACGGTTGCCGCCGTCTTGCAGCTGGGCCCGCGTTTAATAAGCGCGGTACTGTCACATATTTATGTGGAGCACTATCAACGGCATTTTGTTTATAATTTTTATTTTATAAATAATTTAAAGCCCGCGATACCATAAAAAGTATTGCGGGCTTTGTTTTTAAGGAGAAATTATTATGAAAAACTCAAGAAGAATTTTAGCTCTTGTACTTTCTCTCGTGCTTTGTCTCTCGCTTTTTGCGGGCTGCGGCGGCGAGAAAGAACCCAAAACAGATGATGTGAAAAGCGGCGTTGAAGACGGCGTTCTTACAGTTGCCATGGAGTGCAGCTACGCTCCTTACAACTGGACTCAGTCGGACGACTCAAACGGCGCGGTTCAAATCAAAGGCTCAAACGACTATGCAAACGGCTACGACGTTATGATGGCAAAGAAAATTTGCGAAGCAAACGGCTGGAAGCTTGAAATTGTGCGTCTTGACTGGTCGTCGCTTGTTCCCGCAGTTCAGTCGGGCAGCGTTGACTGCGTTATCGCAGGTCAGTCAATGACGCCCGAGCGTATGGAAGAGGTTGACTTTGCAGGACCTTATCTTTACGCCACAATCGTTTGTATGGCAAAGGCCGACAGCAAGTATGCAAACGCAAAGAGCCTTTCTGACCTTGCAGGTGCAAAGTGCACTTCTCAGAGCGAAACCATCTGGTACACAAAGTGCCTTCCGCAGATAGAGGGTGCCGAGGTTCTTACAGCAAAGGATACAGCCCCCGAAATGCTTATGGCTCTTGAAACGGGCGCGGTTGACTTCATCTGCACCGACAAGCCCACGTCAGAGGGCGCTCTCATAGCTTACAGCGACCTTAAAATCATCGACCTTCCCGAAAACAGCTTCAAGGTTGACGACGGCGACATAAATATCGGTATTTCGGTAAAGAAGGGCAACACCGTTCTTAAAGATAAACTTAACGATGCCCTTAAAGGTATGACGGCTGACGATTTTGACGCATTAATGAAAGAAGCCGCAAAAATGCAGCCCCTTTCAAAATAACTTTTTTACACGAACGGAGTTAAAAGTATGAACAAGTTTGCGGAGCTTTGGACGGATATAGCAGAGTGCTGGTCCGAAAGCTATATGCAATATCTCACCGGCGCGCTTAAAACGATAGAGCTTGCCGTTGCGGCGACTGCAATCGGCTGCATAATCGGTCTTATCTGCGGTATCATTCAAACAATACCGTGCGACAAAAACGACAATATCGTAAAGAGAATATTCCTCGGAATAGTTAAAGCCATAGTTCGCATTTATGTTGAGGTTTTCAGAGGAACGCCCATGATTATTCAGGCAATCTTCATTTTCTACGGCTTGCCCTATTTTTTCAGCGGCAAAAACCTTGACGTTAATTTTGCGGCGTACCTTGTTGTTTCGATAAACACGGGCGCTTATATGGCCGAAACGGTTCGCGGCGGCATAATGTCTATTGACCGCGGTCAGACCGAGGGCGCAATGTCTATCGGTATGAACCACTTTAAAACAATGCTTTATGTAATTCTTCCGCAGACAATCCGCAACATAATTCCGCAAATCGGCAATAACCTTGTTATCAACATAAAAGATACATCGGTTATGTTTGTTATCGGCTACACCGAGCTTTTTGCAGTACACAAAGCCGTTGCGGGCGCAAAATACATTTTCTTCCCGTCGGCTGTTATTACGCTTACAATTTACCTTGTTATGACGGTAATTTGTTCGCTGATTTTAAGGCTTTGGGAAAAGAAAATGGACGGACCCGAAAACTTCAATATTGCCACAACCGACACGCTTGCACACACAAGCGGAACATACTCTTATGTGAAAAAGTCCAAGAAGGAGGGTAAATAATGTCTGACACAATTTTACAGATAAACCATCTTTCAAAGACCTTCGGCAGTCACGAGGTTCTTCGCGATATAGATTTTTCGGTAAATCACGGCGACGTAACAAGTATTATCGGTCCTTCGGGCTCCGGCAAATCAACGCTTCTTCGCTGCATCAATTTGCTTGAAACGCCGACCTCGGGCGAAATTCTTTATCACGGCACAAACATAAAAGAGTTAAAGGGCGGCGCAAGCGCATATCGCTCTCACGTCGGAATGGTTTTTCAGTCCTTTAACCTTTTCAACAATATGAACGCCCTTAAAAACTGTATGATAGGGCAAATGAAGGTGCTCGGAAAGTCAAAGCAGGAGGCAAAGGATTCTGCCATGCACTACCTTAAAAAGGTTGGCATGGAGCCTTACATCAACGCAAAGCCTTCACAGCTTTCGGGCGGTCAGAAACAGCGCGTGGCAATAGCAAGAGCGCTTGCTATGGAGCCCGAGGTGCTTTTGTTCGACGAGCCGACTTCCGCGC
>DJRI01000177.1 GCA_002440045.1 Ruminococcaceae bacterium UBA6364
AATTCATAGCAAAAAGCATCAAGTTGCCATTTATTTGCTTTTTGCGGTCTGGACTTTTTTTACAGCCCATTATTTTTTGTTGTAGATTGTCGGAATATATGTTATATTAGTTATCGGATAACTAGAATAAACTTTTCTAAGGAGCGGTGCATATGAAAAAACGGCAAAAATCTTTTCTTCGCGCCGCTCTTGTTGCTTTTGCGCTTATAGCCGCGGCAATTCTTCTTCGCAACCTCGGGCGCGAGTTTCCGGGGCGGCTTTTAAGCCTGCCGCGCTCGCTTATATATGTCGGCTTGTTTTCGTATTGGGGCATTTCGATTCATCGCCGTGTTATCGCCGTGCAAGTGCGCCGGCTTCTTGTTTCGATTTCAATGCTTATGGTGTTTTGGATTGCAGAACGCACGGTGAAATATCTTTTCGTTTTAGACCCAAACGTTATTCGCGCGCTGTGGTATCTTTATTATTTGCCGATGATTCTCATTCCGTTTTTGTCGCTTCTTGTTGCGGCTTCGCTCGGAAAGCCCGGGGATTATAAGCTGCCCCCGTGGACAGGGCTTTTGTATGTTCCGGTTTTTGCGCTTGTCGTTTTGGTGCTCACAAACGATTATCATATGCTCGTTTTCCGCTTTCCCGAAAGTGCCGCTGTTTATTCGGAGTCTGATTATACACGGGGCGCGGGGTATTTTGTGATTGTCGCCTATATGGCGCTTTGCGCGTTTTTTGCCGTCGGAATTATGCTTTCAAAATGCCGCAGCGCAAAAGGCAGAACAGAAACGCGCCTGCCGCTTGTTTTAATATTCTTTGCGGTTGTTTACAGCGTGCTTTACGCGCTGTTTATCGAGGATCACACATCGCTTTTTTATTATGTCTGCGGCGACGTTACCGTTGCTTTGTGCCTGCTTTTTGCGGGTACTCTCGAAAGCTGCCTTTTGTCGGGGCTTATTCCCACAAACACGGGCTATGACGCGCTTTTTTCGGCGGTCGGCATAGGTATGCAGATAACAGATTATGACTATAACGTAAGGTATTCTTCAAATTCGTCAAGGACGCTTCCGCAGGAGATTTTGAAAAAGACCGAGGGCGGCAGTGTTTTTTATGACAAAAACACGGTTTTAAAGGGCTATGAAATTAAGGGCGGTCATGCCGTTTGGCAAGAGGATGTTTCGGCGCTTGTGGGTGTAAAAGCACAGCTTGAATCTGCAAAAGAAGAGTGCCGCGATAGAAACGAACAGCTTCGCTATCAGATAAAGCGCGATTCACAGCGATACCGCCTTGAAGAGCAAAACAGGCTTTATGACCTTGTTCAGCGCGACACGCAAAAACAGCTTCGTATGACAGATGAGCTTTCCGTGCGGTTTTCAAATGAGACGGATTTGAATGTTAAAAAAGAAATTATTTTTAAAATAATTGTGCTTTCAACCTATATAAAACGCCGCAAGGATATGGTTATATCATCAGAAAAGTCAAAAACAGTTACGGTCGGCACGCTTTCGAGTGCGCTTTTTGAATCGTGCAGTAATTTAAAGCTTAAAAACATAGGCGGCAATCTGTATGTCCCGAATACCGAAGCTCTTATTTCGGCAAGCGCGGCTTTAAAGGCGTACGAAATATTTGAAGAAGCGCTTGAAGCGGCGCTTTCGGACCTCTCTTATTATTTCGTAACGGTAAGCGGCGACGCGCCTTCGCTTCATATTGAGCTTGAATCTTCGGCGGATTTTTCTTTTCTTTCGGATTTGGGCGCAACAACCGAAGTAAGCGGCGGCTCGGCGTTTATTACATACAGCCCTTTAGGGGGTGAAACAAAATGACGGCTTTCGGCGATGTTTCGGCTCTTTCGCGCTTCTTTTTGCTTCTTACGATGTTTCTTGTGCTGTGCCTTCAAATATTTTATCTGCTTTTGCGTGTTGAGCGCCGTAAAACCCTTTTGTGGGCGGCGGTTGCCGTGTGGTTTTTAATATCGTTCACGCTTGAAGAGCTGCTTTTTGACACCACCGTTTTAAACTCGGTGCCGTGCGTTATTCTTTGGTTTGTCGCGGGGGCTTCGGCGGTGTTTTCCGTTCCTGCGGTAATTTTTGACATCAGGCGCGACAAAAAGCGCATCACGCGCGCCTCTGTTAAAGAAGCTATGGACGATTTGCCCGTTGCAGGGTGCTATTTTACCGAAAACGGCAGGGTAAAGCTTTGCAACCGTCAGATGTATACGCTTTTCCGCCTTATGACGGGGCGCGATTTGCAGTCTTATTCGGAGCTTAAAGCGGCTATGGAGGATTGCCGTGAAAACGGCATAACCGTAACTGCAGACGGCGATTTTGTCTTTCCTACCTCGGGCGTGTGGCATTATTCCGAAAACCGCGTTACGGCAAGCGATGGCAACAACTATATTGAAGCGTTTTTTACCGACGTTACGCGCATTTTTAACGCAAACCGCGAGCTTTCTTTTGATAATGCCGAGCTTGAAAGAATAAACGCAAAGCTTCAAAAAATGTATTCCCGTGCAGAAGAGTATGTAAGAGAACGCGAATACCTTGCGTTTAAAATGAAAATTCACGATGAAATAGGCCACAACCTCGCCGTTATAAGAAAAAGCTTCGGCGAAGAGATTGAAAGCGCCGAGCTTGAAAGCCGAGTTAAAGCGCTGTCTTTGGCTGTCGGCACACTTGTTTATACAAAAAAAGAGGACAGTTTTGACCCGCTTGACCGCCTTCTTTTTGAAGCTGACGAGCTGGGCGTTGAAATTAAAATTGACGGAATGCTGCCCATAGAGCCGCTTATTTATGAGTTGACCGTGAGCGCCGTAAGAGAGTGTATGACAAATTGCATAAAGCACGCTCACGGCACGTCTGTCTTTGTTAAAATTTCGGCTTTAAGCGGCGGCTACACCGTTACCGTTACAAACGACGGCGAAAAGCCCAAAGAAAAAATCTGCGAGGGCACAGGGCTTTCGACCTTGCGAAAAGCGGTTGAAAGCGCGGGCGGCGAAATGGTCGTTTCGCACTATCCGTCGTTTATGTTAAGGCTCATTTTAATGCGTGAGGAGATGGATTTGTAAATGAAAACAAAAGTGCTCGTGGTTGAGGACAACAAATATATGCTCGAATTTTTTTCGGAGCTTATTAAAAAAGACGGGCGGTTTGAGCTTGTCGGCGCGCTGCGCGACGCGGCTCAGGCGGACTGCTTTTGCAGAGTGAACATTGTTGACCTTGTTTTAATGGACGTGCAAACGCTTCACAGCCATTCGGGGCTTGCGGCTGCCGAAAGCATTAAAAAGCGCAATCCGCTTATAAAAATAATAATCGTAACGTCGCTTGTGGACTCGCTTATTTTAAAAAAAGCGCGTTCTGTCGGGGCTGACAGCCTTTGGTACAAGGACCACGGCGAAAGCGAGATTTTAAGCGTAATTGAAAAAACGCTTTCGGGCGAGCATATTTTCCCGGATAAATCGCCTAACGTTGAAATAGGCGAGTCGTGGTCGGACGAGCTTTCGGAAACGCAAAAAAATATTTTGCGCCTTTACATTCGCGGCAATTCTTACGCCGCAATCGGCAAAAAGCTTTTTATTGAAGAGCCGACCGTAAAATACCATATGAACCAAATGATTAAAAAGTGCGGCTTTAACACAAAGCAGGAGCTTATCGCCGCGGCAATCGAAAGCACGGCGATAACTACCTTCGGCGATTAATTAAATACGATATAGGTGAAGCGGACTTCGTTTTTTGAAGTCCGCTTTTTGCTGTCCGGGATTTTTACGGCTTTTGCGGTCCGGACTTTTTTACAGCCAATTTCAAGACTATACTTTAGGATAAAGACATTAAAGCTTCTGTTTGATATACTTTAATCGGAAAGCTCTTGCTGTGCACCGCAAGGGCAAATATCCGTGATTGGCGGTGAAAATATGCGTATTGTCGTTATTGATGTGCAAAGCACGCTTGTTGCAAGCGCCTTTGAAAGAATTCTTGTGCAGGAGACAGCCGATTGCAGACCCGTTATTTCGGAAACGCCCGAAAAAACGGTTGAACAGTGCCGTCTTTTTAAGCCCGACGTTCTTTTAATGGAGGTCACGGGCTACACGCCGTGGATGCTTGAAGAGCGCCTTAAAACAAGCGCCGCAGTCAAAAAAATGCTGCCCATGTGCCGGGTGGTGCTTTCGGTAGACGAAAACGCCGACGGTGCTCTTGCCGAGCGTGTTAAACAGTGCAAAATAGACGGCGATATAGACGCGTTTGTTTTCAATTCTGTCGGCGAGCGCTATTTCGCTGCCCTCATAGACAGTGTTTAAACGACTTTTTGTCAAATTTTTAAGGAGGTATTTTTAATGAAACGCATTTGCAAACTGCTTTCGCTGCTGCTGATTGCCGCAATGCTTTTATCGACCTTTTCAATAACCGCAAGCGCGGCGAAGGAAATAAATCATTGGATACGTATTGACGGAGAAAAGGCGAAAAATGACGCGGTGTATTATAACCTTGAAGGGTGGTCAAATAACCCGTCAAACTGGAGCGCATATTATGACGTCGAAAACGGCGCGCTTTATTTGAAAAATCTTTATGCGTCATACATAGATTTAACATACAGTAACTGCAAAAAGATTTATCTTATCGGCGACAATTATTTGATGCAAACATTCGGCACGCGAAATCCGTATGCGCAAAGCAGAATAATCGGAGCCGAGTTCGGACTTGAAATTACAACCGAAAAGAATGTTCAGGGTTCGCTTAATATTCAACTCAACCTTGAACACGACAAATATTATAACGAGGAGTATTACCCGGTTAGCTGTATTTTTTTGAAGCGTGCCGACAAATTCACCTTATCGGGGAATGCGAAAATAAACGCGGTTGTAAGCGCAAAAGAGAATGCAAAATTCTCTTTTACAATGATAGATATAACTAACGGCTCAAACGACACGGCAATAAATATAACCGACAACGCTTCCATTAGCTGCTCTTTTGAAAAGAGCGAAGAAGGCTCAGTATGCGATACGGCATATTTTCTTAAAGCAAAGTTTATAAACGTTAACACTACGGGCGAATTGGTTTTCAGCGCTCCCGAATACTGCATAGTCGGCTTTTTGAGCAGTAATGTGAATATTACAAACGTCGGAACAATAGATATAACCTCTAAAAGAAGCGCGTACTCTTATCCGTTCTGGAATTCCAAATCATATAAGAATTTAGACAACACACAATATGCCATTCGTGAATATGAGGACGTAGAAAACCTTACAAAAAGGCTCACTATAAGAAAAGGCTCGCCTGTCCTCGTAAGCTTAATTTACGCGTATTTTAAAAACACGCGCCAAAGCGCTGCTTACTTTTTGCCGGGTGACACCGTTTGGTTTGACCCGATTGATTTAAGCGCCGAGGGAAGAAAGCTTAACGGCTGCAAGATAACCGTTAACGGCGAAAGCGAAGAGTATATAACGACAAACGACAGCTTCTTTTATGTTTATATTCCGAAAAGCCCGACAACTGATTGGGCAAAGGCTTCTCAGCTTTTTAAATACCGCCTTTCTTACAGCGTTGCGGATAACCGCGGCTCAGTTGTTGTTGACAGCAGAAATATTGAAAAAGGCGACGGCTGCGTTTGGGTTGCCCCCGACGAAACGGCATATATCAGGGCTGTTGCAAACGAAGGCTGGCAGTTTTCGCATTGGCAGGTAATTTCACCCTCAAGCTACACCCTGACAGAAGCCGAAGCTGCAAATCCGCAGCTTATATTTGAGGGTGCAAACCAATACACTGCCGAGGTTCGCGCGGTGTTTGAGCCGAAAGACTACACAATCACTTACCGCTATTTAACAAACGCAACAAGCGGCAGCTGGCGCTCCCTTTCAAAAAATTCGCAATACCTCGCAAGCGGCGCTTCAATAAACACACTTTACAAAGTAAACGACTCTGTTTCACTGCCGACGTCGAGCGATTTTGACTGGGACGGCTATATTTTTGCGGGATGGTATAAAAATGCGAACTTTACGGGCTCGCCCGTAACAATGGCTGAAACATCTGTATCGGGCGGCTTGACCTATTACGCAAAATTCATTAAGGATACAAACGCAACCTACAAGCTCACCACATCGCTTTCGGGCACGAATTCAACCCACGGCAGATGCGCCGCAACAGGCTTAAAGGCGGCAGAGGGCGACACGGTTTATGTTACAATAACACCCGATAAGGGCTATGTTCTTAATCCCAACCTAAGCCTTAACATGCGCTATCAGGTGAATTCAAAATGGCAAGCGTTTACGGGTTTCACAAAGGTTTCGGACGGCCTTTACAAGTTCACAATGCCTGCCGGTGCGTTTGCGGTTTATGTTTCAAATCCGTTTAACCGCCTTGAATACACAATCACTTATGATTACAACGGCGGCAAGTCGAACTACTACACAGACAAACTTCCGACTTCTTATAACGTTTCGGGCGACCCGGACAATTCATCCGAAGGCTATAAAGTTGACCTAACGGGAAATTCTTATTCGCGCGGTCCCGCCCAAAAAACGGGTTACAAATGGGTCGGCTGGTGCAGAAATGCCGATTGCTCCGACGAACCGATTAAATATATAGAGCCCAACACCTTAACCGGCAACTTAAAGCTTTATGCCTGCTGGGAAAAGGCCGATTACAGAATTGTTCCGAGAGTGATGTCGGGCGATGCTTACGGCACGTTAAGTCTTGACGTTTCTTCGGCAAAAATGGGCGACACCGTGACATTCTATTGCGCACCTTTAAGCGGCTGCGTTTTAAGCTCGCTTTATGTCGGTACAAATTCAACCGGCGGCGCGGTGAGCGATGTAGCTGTAACGGACCTCGGCGGAGGATATTACAGCTTTGTAATGCCCGGCTACGACCTTACTTCAACCGAAGTTTATGTTGTTGCGGAGTTTGCAAAACTCAATGCGGTTATTTTTGTTGACGGCGAAGGCTATGAATTTGCACAGCACGAAAACCTGAATTTTGATGTTCTTTGCCCAAGCGACCGATATATTTCTTTTGAGGTTCGCACAAAAGACGGCTGGTATAAGAGCGACGACTACAAGGTTCTTGTTAACGGAACCGAAATAAGCAGGAATTTAAGCGGAGACTTTTACAGCGTAAGACCCGAAAACGGCGACATAACAATTACCGTTCAGGGTATAAAAGAAAAAGGCGTTGCTATTGAGGGTGCCCTTAAATCGTTCGGAAAAGCGGCTGACAAAACAACAATTCAGCTTACCGAATACAAAAAGACAGAGCCGTCTTACGAAACCACCGTAACGGGCAATTCGACAAGCTATATTTTGCCGCAAATCTATTCGGGTGCTTATATTCTTAAAGCTATGAAGCCCGGCCACGTTTCGCGCGAATACTTCATAGAGGTCGGTGCGGATGTTGTCACCCAAAACATAGAGCTTTTGCTTTTGGGCGACGTTAATGCCGACGGCGTTGTTGACGTGCTTGACTGCCTTGAAGCGGAGCTTATGATAAGTAACGAAAGAGAGCCAACGGACCCCTATATCACAGACGTTGCGGATTATAACAGCGACGGCGTTCTTTCTGTTTCGGACTATCAAAGCATTGTAAACGAAGCGCTTTGGGGCTGACGGGAAATATATTTTATAAAGGCAAAAGAAAATTGTTTATATGCGCTTCGCGGCGAAAGCCGCGGGGCGCATTTTTTAGGAAACGAAAAAGAGGAGGCGTGTTTTCAAATTATTTAAAAAATCCCCGTTGATTTTAACTGCTTTATATGGTAGTATTAAATAAATTTATATTGGGAAATTTGTGCAGCCGTTCAGGCTGCAACGGGGGAGTGTTACCGTGTCCGAAAAAAACAAAAAATCCAAAACAGGCAAAAAGGCGGTTGCAATTGTTCTTGCAGTTATAATACTGCTTTTGTCTTTAAGCGCCGCTTTTGTAATGATTAAATTCAAACAGCTTCGCAGAAATGCGCCGTCCGTTGCCGAAGATTCGCTTACATATGACTTTGACGCCCACGAAACCGTGCCCGAAACGCTCGGCGACAACCCCGAGTTTGACGCTATTTTCGAGGGCACCGCCGACAGCTTCAAGGCGGCAATTAAAGATTGGGCAACAAACGGCGGCGACATTATGTACAGCAAAGATGTTTTAAATATTCTTTGCATCGGCGTTGATACGCGCAACAAAAACACAATCTCGGGTCTTACGGACTCTATGATAATCGTGTCGGTTAACAAGGTTCTCGGCACTATCACGCTTACTTCCGTAATGCGCGACAGCTATGCCTATCTTGAATCGCCAGACGGCGTGGGAAGCTTTAATAAAATCAATTCCGCTTTCCCGTTCTATGGCATAAAAAACCTTATTTCCACCTTGGAAAGCCACTTTAAAATCAAAATCGACGGCTACGCCATGATAAATTTTAACTTTTTTAAAGCGGTTATTGACAAGCTCGGCGGCGTTACCGTTGCCGTTCAGCAATACGAAGCCGACTACATTAACAAAAACTACAACTTCAATATAGGCGTCGGCGGCGCCGTTACCTTAAACGGCGAAGAGGCTCTTGCGTTTTGCCGAAGCCGTAACTGCGACTCCGACGGCGACGTAAGCAGAACACGCCGTCAGCGTCAGGTGCTTGTTGCGCTTCTTCAAAAGGCGGCTACAATACAGACCTCGGAAATTACCGATTACATAACCTTCTTTTTGCCTATGTTTGAAACAAACTACACCGAAACAGAGCTTATTTCGCTCGCAACAAAGGCGTGTGTCGGCGGCTGGGCGCGCTTTTCGGTAACGCAGATTGTTATGCCCGACGAAGCCTCGCGCTACGGTCACAACGGCTCGTCGTGGTTCTGGGCGGTTGACTATCCTTTGGCAGCGCAAACGCTTCAAAAGGCGATTTACGGCGAAACAAATATTACGCTTCAAAAGGACCGCGTAACGGCTATTGACTTGCTTTTGGGAAAGGGTGAGTAAATTGACTCCCGATATTCATATACCGACAATAGATATTTCAGATATTAAAGAGTGGCAAACGGTCGTTGACCGCGAAGACGGCCTTTATATAGGTCATCCCACAACGGTTTTGCTTTCAGACGGCAAAACAATAATTACGGTTTATCCGAAATGCCACGGCTATGGGCAGATTGTTTTAAAAAAGAGCTTTGACGGCGGAAAAACGTGGTCAAAACGTCTGCCTGTGCCACAAAGCTTTTCAACCTCTCTTGAAGTGCCCACAATTTTCAAGACCTTCGATAAAGACGGCAACGAGCGCCTTATAATGTTCTCGGGGCTTTACCCCATAAGAATGAGCGTTTCTTACGATAACGGCGAAACGTTTTCGGAGCTGAAGCCCATAGGCGATTTCGGCGGCGTTACCGCAATGGGCGACATAGCAGAGCTTTCGCCCGGCGAATACATAGCCGTTTTTCACGATGACGGCAGATTTATAAAGGGCGGCACGCACGAAAAAATAGAGGTTTTCGGAAGCGGCGAGGGCGAAAGCGCTTATTCCGACTTTGTTCATACCTATTCTGACGACGGCGGCAAAACCTGGGGCGAGCCGCAGGCGCACTGGATAAAAAGCGAAATAAATAAAGGCCAGAAGCGCAAAAAGCTTTATGAAGCCTATGCCGGAAAGCCGTATTCTGACGGCAGATTTTATGTGTATGCTGTAAAAAGCCGCGACGGCGGCGTAACATGGGGAGAACCCGAAATTGTTTGCGCGCCGACGCCCGATATGCAGCTTTGCGAGCCTGCAATTGTGCGCTCGCCCGACAAAAAGCGGCTTATAATGCTCCTTCGTGAAAACACGCACAAAAAGAATTCGTTTATGTTAATAAGTGACGATAACGCAAAAACGTGGTCTGAGCCGATAGAACTTTGCGGCGCGCTTACAGGCGACAGGCACTGCGCGCGCTATTTAAAAGACGGCAGACTTTTCATTTCGTTCCGCGACACGTGCCGCAACTCGCCGACATGGGGCGATTGGGTTGCATGGGTCGGCACGTTTGACGACATTGTAAACGGCAAAGAGGGGCAGTACAGGCTTCGCATAATGAAGAATTATTACAACGGCGACTGCGCTTACCCCGGAATAGAGATTTTGCCCGACGGCACTGTTGTTACAACAACCTACGGTCATTTTGACAACTGCGCCGACGAAGAAAAACGCAAAAACGAAGCGTATGTTGTTTCTGTCCGCTTTAAAATCGAGGACGCCGAAAAGCGCGGAACAATTCTTTGAAAAAAGGTGTTATAAATTGAGTTTTGACATTGAAAAAATAAAAGGCGAGCTTACGGGCGCCGTTAACGAGCTTCTTTCAAAAAAAGAGCTTAAAAAGGGCAGTATCGTTGTTGTCGGCTGCTCGTCAAGCGAAATAATCGGCTCTACCATGGGCACAAACTCCGTGCCCGAGCTTGGCGAAATCGTCTATAAAACAATAAGCGATGTGCTGTCGCCTAAAGGCATTTTTATTGCGGCGCAGTGCTGTGAGCATCTTAACCGCGCAATAATTATCGAGCGCGAGGCGGCGGGCAATAACGAGATTGTCTGCGCCGTGCCGAAGCCTAAGGCGGGCGGCTCGTTTGCGACAGCCGCGTGGAAAAATATGAAAGACCCCGTAACGCTTGAGCATATAAAGGCAGACGCGGGCCTTGACATAGGCGGCGTGCTTATCGGTATGCATTTAAAAGATGTTGCCGTTCCCGCAAAGCTCTCTTATAAAAAAATCGGCGAAGCGGTGCTTCTCGGCGCATACACCCGTCCTAAATATATCGGCGGCGAACGCGCGGAATATAAATAAAAGGGGCTTAAAAAAGTCCGGACCGCAAAA
>DJRI01000013.1 GCA_002440045.1 Ruminococcaceae bacterium UBA6364
TTGGCGGCTCTTATTTCTTTGGGCTATTCGCAAAACGAGGCGGCAGCCGCTCTTAAAGACGCCGACAGAACGCTTTCCGCAGAAGAGCTTGTAAAAATCGCGCTTAAAAACCTTGTTATAAAATTCTGATGAAATTAGTTTAGACGAAATTTGGTGTAGATATGGATGATTTTTTTGTCGCTGACGAAGAACGTATAATAGTTCCCGAGCTTACGGGCGCGGACAGCGAAATCGAAACCTCTTTAAGGCCGCACACATTAAGCGAATATGTCGGTCAGGAAAAGGCGAAAAGCAATTTAAAAATATATATAGAAGCGGCAAAAAAACGCAAAGAACCGCTCGACCATATTCTTTTATACGGCCCTCCGGGGCTTGGCAAAACTACCTTAGCGGGGATAGTCGCCGCAGAAATGGGCGTTCAGATAAGAATAACCTCAGGTCCCGCAATAGAAAAGCCCGGCGACCTTGCCGCGCTTCTTACGAGCCTTAACGACGGAGACGTTTTGTTTATCGACGAAATTCACCGTCTTTCAAGAAGCATTGAAGAAATTCTTTACCCCGCGATGGAGGATTTTGCCCTTGATATAATAATCGGCAAAGGGCCGTCGGCGCGCTCGATAAGGCTTGACCTTAAACATTTTACTTTAATCGGCGCAACAACGCGCGCAGGTCAGCTTTCGGCGCCTTTAAGAGACCGCTTCGGCGTAATTTTGCGGCTTGAGCTTTATTCGCCCGAAGAGCTTGCGCGTATAGTTACACGAAGCGCGGGTATTCTTAATATCGGTATAGAGCACGACGGTGCGCTTGAAATTGCCGCGCGCTCCCGCGGGACTCCGCGAATTGCAAACAGGCTTTTAAAGCGTGCGCGCGACTATGCCGAGGTAATGGGCGACGGCGTTATTGATTTGAAAGCGGCGCAAAACGCACTTTCGCGTATGGAAATAGACGAATTGGGTCTTGACCTTGTTGACCGCAACCTTTTAAGAGCCATGATAGAAAATTATGACGGCGGTCCCGTGGGGCTTGAAACAATATCGGCTGTAATAGGCGAAGAGTCGGTTACTATTGAGGACGTTTACGAGCCGTATCTTATGCAGCTCGGCTTTATTGTAAGAACCCCGCGCGGAAGAAAGGTTACTCCCGCGGGTTACCGTCATCTCGGTCTTAATGCTCCCAACAGCGGCGAGCAGGAGACTTTTGAAACATATTAATTTAACGGAGGCAGTGTTATGGGCAGATTATTCGGAACAGACGGCGCAAGAGGCGTCGCAAACTCGGAACTCACATGCGAACTTGCAATGCAAATAGGCAGAGCCGCCGCAATGGTACTCACCGAAGAAACGAAAAAAAGACCCAAGGTCCTTATAGGTATGGATACGAGAGCGTCATCACAGATGCTTGAATCCGCAATTTCCGCAGGACTTTGCTCCGTTGGCGCGGACGTTATGCTTCTCGGCGAAATTCCCACGCCGGCAGTTGCTTATCTCGTGAAAAAATATGAGTACGATGCGGCGGTAATGATTTCCGCTTCGCATAACCCGTGCGAATATAACGGTATAAAAATATTCCGCAAAAACGGCTATAAGCTCCCCGATGAACTCGAAGAAGAAATAGAAGGCATTATTCTTGACAAAACCCAGGTTCCGCCCGTTAAAGTCGGCGGCGAGGTCGGCAGAATAACACGCTCCAAAACCGCGGTGATAGATTATGTTGACTATCTTCGCTCCGTTGCCGAAGCTGACCTTGAAAAAGCGGGGCTTGAAGATTTTTCGGGTCTTAAAATAGCTATTGACTGTGCAAACGGCGCGTCATCGGTTACAGCGCCCGATTTATTTATGAGCCTTTGCCCCGACTGCTTCTTTATGGCGTCTCACCCGAACGGAACAAACATAAACGACCGCTGCGGCTCTACGCATCTTGAAGTGCTTAAGGATTTTGTCGTAAGAAACGGCTGTGACGCGGGTCTTGCGTTTGACGGTGACGCCGACCGTTTTCTTGCAGTTGACGAAAACGGCGATGAGGTAGACGGCGACAAGCTTATTTCAATCTTTGCAAAGCATATGAAAAAAATCGGCACTCTTAAAAAGGATACCGCCGTCGTTACCGTTATGAGCAATATGGGCTTTTTCAAATTCTGCGACGAAAACGGTATTCACTGCGAAAAAACAAAGGTCGGCGACAGATACGTTCTCGAAAATATGCTCAAAAACGGCTATAACATCGGCGGCGAGCAGTCCGGCCACATAATATTCCTTGACCACGCCACAACGGGCGACGGCGAGCTTTCCGCTTTAAAGCTTCTCTCTGTAATGAAAGAAACGGGCAAAAAGCTTTCGGAGCTTGCAAGCGAAATGAAGGTATATCCGCAGACGCTTATAAACGTCCGCGTTTCGGATTTCGGCAAGGCGCGCTTCCCGCATGACGAAGAAATTAAAAAGGCGATTGCCGCAACCGAAAAAGAGCTCGGCGACGACGGCAGAGTGCTTGTCCGTGTTTCGGGTACGGAACCGCTCGTGCGCGTAATGCTTGAGGGCAGTGACAAAGAGAAAATATCTGTCCTTGCAGAGGAGCTGGCACAGGTAATAAGAGAGAGGTTGCTTTAATTAATGCGAATTTCCGACAATTGGAGAGATTACGAGCTGCTTGACTGCTCCGATGGCGAGCGCCTTGAGCGTTGGGGCGATATTATACTCATTCGCCCCGACCCGCAGGCAATCTGGCAGACCGAAAAGAAGAACAGGCTTTGGTATGACGCCCACGCGCGCTATATACGCTCAAATTCGGGCGGCGGCGCATGGCAGTACTATAAAAAAATACCCGAAGTGTGGCAGATAAACTATCTTGATATGACGTTTAATTTAAAGCCCATGGGCTTTAAGCACACAGGTGTGTTTACCGAGCAGGCGTGCAATTGGGAGCTTGTAAGAGACATCATTAAAAAAAGCGGCAGAAACGACGTGAAGGTTTTAAACCTTTTTGCATACACCGGCGCGGCAACCGTTTCGGCGCTTAAAGCAGGCGCTTCGTGCGTTCATGTTGACGCGTCAAAGGGTATGGTTCAGTGGGCGAAAGAAAACGCCGCTTCAAGCGGCGTTGCCGACAGAGCGGTGCGCTGGATTGTGGACGACTGTATGAAGTTTGTCGCGCGTGAAATCAGGCGCGGCAACAAGTACGATATTATTATTATGGATCCGCCGTCATACGGCAGAGGTCCCGGCGGCGAGGTCTGGAAGCTCGAAAATGAAATTTACGGATTTGTTAAGGAGTGCTCAAATCTTCTTTACGAAGATTCCCTTGCCGTGCTTATAAATTCTTATACCGCAGGGCTTTCTCCCGCGGTTATGAGCTACATAATAAACAGCGTTATTACGCCGCGTTTCGGCGGCAGTGCCTCGTGCGATGAAATAGGACTCAGAGTTTCAGAAAACGGCTTGGCGCTTCCGTGCGGTTCAACCGCTGTGTGGTTAAAGTGATATGGAAAAAATAATCGAATTTAAAAACGTAAGCTTTAAATATGAGGACGAAAGCGAAAATGTTTTAAAGGATGTTTCGCTTGAGCTTTTCGGCGGGCAGTTTACATGTATTCTCGGTCATAACGGCTCGGGAAAGTCAACCCTTGCAAAGCTTATGAACGCGCTTTTGCTGCCTACATCGGGAAAGGTTATTTCTTTCGGGTATGACACCTCCGACGAAAAAAATGAAATCAACGTGCGAAAAAACGTGGGAATGGTTTTTCAGAATCCCGATAACCAAATAGTCGCAACAATAGTTGAGGACGACGTTGCGTTCGGCCCCGAAAATCTCGGGCTCCCGCGCGAAGAAATAAGAAAAAGAGTAGACGAGGCGCTTGAAATAACAGATATGACCGCTTTTAAAAAAAGCGAGCCGCACAAGCTTTCGGGCGGTCAGAAACAGCGCGTTGCGATTGCGGGCGCTATCGCAATGAGAACAAAATGCATTGTTCTTGACGAGCCGACCGCAATGCTTGACCCGAAAGGCAGGCGCGAAGTGCTTGCGGCTTTAAAAAAGCTCAATAAAGACCTCGGAATAGCGGTTATACTCGTAACTCACTATATGGACGAAGCCGTCGGTGCGGACAGGGTAATCGTTATGAACGACGGCAAAGTGTCGCTTGACGGCACCCCGCAGGAGGTTTTTAAAAACGTCGAATATCTGCGTTCTGTGGGGCTTGATGTGCCAAAGCCGCTTGAGCTTGCAAAGGAGCTTGAAAAAAGGGGAGTCACCATCGGCGGAAATATTCTTACCGCCGACGATTTTGTGCGGGAATTTAAAAAATGTATCGGAGAATAAAAAATGACTGTGCTTTCAACGCACAATTTAATATTTGAGTATTCAAAGGGAACGCCGTTCAGAACGGGCGCGCTCAAAGGCGTTTCGCTTGATTTCAATAAAGGTGAAATTATCGGAATAATCGGGCACACGGGCTCGGGGAAAAGCACGCTTTTGCAGTGCCTTAACGGGCTTATAAAGCCGGACTCCGGCGAAGTGCTTCTTGACGGAGAAGACATCAACCGCTCAAAACAGGCGACAAGGCAGTGCCGTTTTAAAGTGGGGCTTTGCTTTCAGTACCCCGAATATCAGCTTTTTGAGTCAACGGTTTATAAGGATGTTGCCTTCGGCCCTAAAAATATGGGGCTTGACGAAAAAGAGATTGACAGGCGCGTGCGCTCCGCCGTAAAATTTACGGGGCTGTCGGAGGATTATCTCGAAAAATCGCCGTTTGACCTTTCGGGCGGTGAAAAAAGGCGCGTCGCAATAGCTGGCGTGCTTTCAATGGAGCCCGAGGTTTTGGTGCTTGACGAGCCTACTGCTGGTCTTGACCCCGTCGGGAAAAAGGCGCTTCTTTCACTAATCAAAGAATATAACAAAACGACAGGCAATACTGTTATTTTTGTTTCGCACAGTATGGATGACGTTGCGGCGGTTTCAGACAGAGTTGTCGTTATGAGCGACGGCAAGGCGGCACTTTCGGGCACGGTTAAAGAAGTGTATTCGCAAGGCGAAAGGCTTCTTTCTTTGGGACTTGACGTTCCCGAGATTACAAGAATATTCTTAGAGCTTAAAAATGCGGGCTTTTCTGTGCCCGGCGATGTGTATACCGTATCGGACGGCGCAAACGCACTTCTTGATTTTCTTAAAAAAAGGGGTGCTTACAATGGTTAAAGATATAACCTTCGGGCAGTTTTTCCCCGGAAAATCATTCGTTCACAAAATGGACGCGCGCGCGAAAATAATTATAACTTTTTTGCTTATCATATTTATTTTTGTGTGCAAAAACTTTTTTTCGCTCGGCGTTATGTGCGTTTTCAGCGTTTTGGCATTTGTTCTCACAAAGCTTTCGCCGAAAATCATTTTTAAAAGCATAAAGCCGCTTTTGCCGATTATTCTGCTTACGTCGGTGCTTCAGATTTGGTATAACAACAACGGCGACGTTCTTTTTGAATATAAAAAGCTTGTTATAACAAGCGGCGGCATTTTCACGGCGGTGTTTATTGCGGTAAGAATAATCGCGCTTCTTGTGATAAGCTCGCTTCTCACATATACAACGTCCCCCACGGAATTGACCGACGCTATTGAAAAGCTTTTGTCACCGTTAAAGCTTTTAAAAATAGATATTCACACATTCGCTATGATGATGACAATAGCACTGCGCTTTATTCCAACGCTGATTGACGAAATCGACAGGATTATGTCGGCTCAGAAGGCGCGCGGAGCGGATTTTGAAACAGGCAATATCGTTCAGCGCATAAAGGCGCTTTTCCCGATATTTATTCCGCTTTTTGTTTCGGCGTTTAAAAGGGCGTTTGAGCTTGCCGACGCAATGTCGTGCCGCTGTTACTCGGGCGGCGAGGGCAGAACGCGCTTAAAGCAAATGAAAATGACGTGGCGCGACGCTGCGGCGTTTGTAGTTTCTTTGCTGTTCTGCGGCGGCGCAATATTCTTAAATATTTATTTTGAAAAAATCATCTGATAATCTTTTTTTGGAAGTGTACTTTTGAGGAATTTGTTATTTACCGCGGCGTTTGACGGCTCTGCGTTTCACGGCTGGCAGCAGCAAAAAAACGCGTCAAGCGTTCAGGAGACGGTTAAAAACGCCGTTTATTCTCTCACGGGCGAAAAGGTTTCCGTGACAGGCTGCAGCAGAACAGACGCCGGCGTTCACGCAAAGCAATACTGCTTCAATTTCAAAACGGACAGCACTATCCCCGAAAGCGGATTTGTGCCCGCGCTTATAACCCGCTTTCCGAGAGAGCTTGCCGTGTTCGACTGCAAAAGAGTGCGCCCCGACTTTAACGCGCGGTTCGACTGCCGAAAAAAGGAATATGAATACGTTATATATAATGAAAAGATAATGTCGCCGTTTCTTTACCGCTACGCTTATCATTACCGTTTTTTTCTTGATGAGGAGCTTTTAAACCGCGCTTCAAAAGAGTTTATCGGTACATATGATTTTTCGGCGTTTTGCGCGTCGGGCGCTCAGGTCAAGTCAAAGGTCAGAACGGTTTATGACGCGTCTGTGCGCCGCGAGGGCGAAAAGGTGATATTTAAGGTTTCGGGCGACGGCTTTCTTTACAATATGGTAACGATAATGGCGGGCACGCTTATCGGCGTGAACGAAAAGAAAATCGCTTGCGAGGATATAAAAAGCATTATTGAAGAAAAAGACAGAACGCGTGCGGGCGTAACGCTTCCGCCGCAGGGGCTTTATCTTAACAGGGTGTTTTACGGGGGTGATATTTATGAGGAAGCTTAAATTAAAAGAGCTTAACAGCGGCTACGAGGTGAGCAAAAAAAAATCGGGCGGCATTTCTAAAAAAGGCCGCGCGGCAATCATTGTAATATCGGCGCTTGTTATAGCGTTCACAGCTACATATATCGCTTCGGCGGTCGGTGTTTTGCCGCTTGAAGCCGTGTCTGCAAAGATGTTCGGCGGAACAAAAAATTTCAGGCTTTCTTTAGACAGCGACAGCGTTGTTAACATAAAAAATATCGGCGACGGGCTTCTTGTTCTTACAGATAAAAGCGCAACGCTTTACGGAAGCGACGGAAAAGAAATTTATACGGCGGTTCACAGCTTTTCAAAGCCTGCCGTGTCCGTAAACGGCAAAAAAGCCGCCGTGTTTGACAGAAACGGCAAAGGCTTTATTTTGCTGAACGACAAAAAACAGGTGCTTACGGGCGAGGCGGACGGCGTAATACTTGCCATGTGCTACGGCAGAAACGGAAGCTTTGCGATTTCGTCGCGCGGCGAAAGCTCTACAAGCACGCTTACGGTTTATAACAGCCGTTCCGATGTAATATTCAAGTGGAACTGTGCATATGAAAACATAACGTCAATAGCGCTTTCCGATACGGGCAAATCAGCCGGCGCGGCACTTTTCGGCGTTAAAGACGGCGAATATTACACGACCGTGCGCTATTTTGATTTCGATTACAGCGAGCCTCTGTCTTCGGCAACAAAATCGGGCGCGGCGCCGCTCGGCGTGGCGTTTACTTCGCGCGGCGGCTTAACGCTGTTTTCAGATACGGGCGTTTACGGCTTAAAGAAAAATTCCGAAGAATTTGAATGTATAGATGAATTTTATAACCCCGAATTTAATTCGTTTTCCGTAAATTCCGACGGCGTTTATCAGGTAACGCTTGCAAACCACGGCAGTACAAACTCGTTTTGCATAAAGCTTTATGACAAAAACGGTGCAAAAAAAGCCGAAATACCTGTGACTAAAGAGCTTAAAAGCGTATCGCTCGGCGATAAATACATTTTTGCTCTTGCCGAGAACGAAATTATGGTTTATAATTTTAAGGGTGCAGAAGTGGGTAAGGTTTCTGTTACAGGTAAGCTTTACTCAATTTATCCCAACGACAAATATATTTACATATATTCGCTTGACAAAATAACAAAAGCCTATTCTTACGGCGATTCGTCCGTAACTGTCGGCTGAACGGAGGAATATTTTTGAACTACGTTATAGACATTGCGCTTATAGTGCTTTTGGTGCTTGTGGTGTCGGCTTCTGTGAAAAAGGGCTTTCTTACATCGCTTCTTGAAAGCCTTTCGCTTGCGATTTCAGCAACGCTTTCATATTTTCTTACACCAACCGTGTCCGAGTTTATCTATCAAAAATTCGTTTACAACAGCGTAAAGACAAAGCTTTCCGAAACGCTTTCAAAAGTTACCTCGGGCGAGTCTTTGGGCGATAAGGTGGCAGAGCTTGTCGGGAATATTCCCGCTTCGGCAACGCGCCTTGCCGAGGCCTTCGGCGTAAACATCAATTCTCTTGCCGATTCGGTTACAAATTCGTCGGTCGGCACCGATGAAGCGCTTATAAACACCGTAACCGACAAAATTGCTTATAACATCTTAATAGTCGCAATAGAGGCGCTTGTGTTCCTTGTGCTTTTCATACTTCTTGCGGTTATTATAAAGCTTCTCGCAAAGCTCATAGGAAAAGCCGCCAACAAGCTTCGCCTTGTCGGGCCTTTAAACAGGCTTTTGGGCGGCGCGCTCGGACTTATTAAAGCCGCGCTTTTAATACTTGTTATTTGCACGGTTCTGTTCTTTATAGCGGGCGCTTCAGACAACAGCACAGTGGTAAGTACGATAGAAGCTTCTAAAATTTATGAGCTTATATCTGCAAATAATCCGATAATCAACTTTTTAAGTTGAACCGAAAGGATATGTGAATTATGAAAGATTTATTTAAAGGCTGCCTTACAATACCCAATCTGCTTTCTTTTTTAAGAATAGTAATGGTTCCCATAATCGCCGTGCTGTTTTTAGACGGCAAGTTTTTGTGGGCTGTGTTCGTTCTTGCCCTTTCGGGACTTTCGGACTTTTTCGACGGCAAAATAGCAAGGCGCTTTAACCAGGTGAGCGCCCTCGGAAAAATTCTTGACCCCGTTGCCGACAAGCTTACGCAAATAACTCTTGCGGTTTTGCTTTTTATCACTTTCCACGGTGCGGAAAATAAAACTCTCAAGGCTTTCAGCTGGGTATTTCTTGTGTTCATCATAAAAGAGGCTGTTATGGTCGTCGGCGGCGCTTTAATGCTTGCTTTCGGCATACGCCCCGGTGCCGCCGAAATATACGGCAAGGTTGCGACCTTTGCTTTTTATGCTGTAATGCTTTTAATAATCTGCTTCGGACCCGAAGTCGGCGCTTTCAGAGCGGCGTTTGTGCTTCCGGATACGGTTATGATAATACTCGTTGTGATTTCGGCAATACTTACATTGGTTGCTTTCGCGAGCTATATGCCCGCAACTCATGCTCAGGTTAAGGAGCGCTTTGGGAATAAAAACAAATAACAATTAACAAAAACGTGACAGCAAAGGCGTGAAAAAGCATTTTATGCCGTTTCGCGCTTTGTGTTTTAAAAAAACGGCGTATATTCTTATTTAACTTCAGGAGAAACTATGGACAACAGATTGATATGCTCAAGGTGCAAAAAACGCCCTGCGGTAATTTTTGTCTCACGCATCGACGGTGACAAAACAACGCAGGAGGGCTTTTGCCTTAAATGTGCGATGGAGCTTAATATAGGCCCCGTAAAGCAGATGATGCAGAATATGGGTATCACGGAGGAGGACCTCGATTCCGTAAGCGAGCAGTTTGACGAAATGCTCGGCGGGCTTGAGGGCTTTCAGCCGGGCGGCGCAGGCACACTGCCGTTTATGCAGAATTTTATGAACGGCTCTGCCCAAAACGGCAAGAATGACGCCGAGGACGAAGAGCCCGCGCAAGAGGACGACGCCGAAGAAGAAAGCGGCGAACAGGGCAAGAAGAAAAAGAAGAAAAAAAGAACAAAACGCAAATTCCTTAATCTTTATTGCACCGATTTAACCGAAAAGGCGCGCGACGGCAAGATTGACCGAATCATAGGCCGCGAAACCGAAATTTATCGCGTGATGCAGATTCTTTGCCGCAGAACGAAAAACAACCCCTGCCTTATAGGCGAACCCGGCGTCGGTAAAACCGCAATTGCAGAGGGCTTGGCTTTAAAAATTGCTTCGGGCGAAGTCCCCGCAAAAATCGCCGATAAAGAAATACACCTTCTTGACCTTACCGCGCTTGTTGCGGGCACACAGTTCAGGGGTCAGTTTGAAAGCAGAATTAAAGGCCTTATCGACGAAGTAAAGGCAGAGGGCAACATTATCCTTTTCATCGACGAGGTTCACAATCTTGTCGGTACGGGCGACGCCGAAGGCTCAATCGATGCCGCCAACATCTTAAAGCCTGCGCTTTCGCGCGGCGAAATACAGGTTGTCGGCGCAACCACGTTTAACGAATACAGAAAGCACATTGAAAAAGACGCCGCGCTTGAAAGGCGTTTTCAGCCCGTAAAGGTCGAAGAACCTTCCGTTTCGGACTGCTACAATATGCTTATAGGCATAAAAGGCTATTACGAAGATTATCACAAGGTTTCAATAAGCGACTCGCTTGTTTATAAAACCGTTGTGCTTTCGGAGCGCTATATAAACGACAGATTTTTGCCCGACAAGGCAATTGACCTTCTTGACGAGGCGTGCA